>CAZHKH010000022.1:3976-16760 GCA_964532515.1 uncultured bacterium | reverse complement strand
GAACAAAATAAAGCTATAATAGAAAATCGAATTAAAAATGATAATCCATTAATTAATTTAAAGGTAAGTGAGCTTGCAAATGAAGTTTCAATTGATAGCCCAGCTCCTGGAGGAGGGAGCATTAGTGCGTTAGCTGGTGCACTTGGAAGTGCCCTTGTTTCCATGGTTTCAAATTTAACTTTTGGGAAAAAAGATTATAAAGAGAACAACTTATTAATTGAAGAGATAGGAATAGGGGCACAAAAGCTTAAAAAAGAACTTCTGTTGAAAATTGATGAAGACACGAAAGCTTTTGATGGAATAATGAATTCATTTAGAATGCCAAAAAAAACGATAGAACAAAAAACTGCAAGGAAAAATCAGATTCAATCTGCTACAAAGTACGCAATTGAAGTTCCATTCTCTGTTATGAAGCTATCCTTACAAGTATTATTACTTTCAAAAAAAATATTAAAAGCAGGAAACCAAAATTCTCTCTCTGATGCTGGAGTTGCAGCTGAATTGGCTTCTACCTCAATCAATGGTGCATATATGAATGTGCTTATTAATTTAAAGGATATTGAAGATAAGAAATACTCTAAAGAGATATTGAAAAAAACAGAAGTAATTATTAATAAAAATGAAAAACAACTAGCAAGAATTAGAACTATCTTATATAAGAAGTTAAAATGAGTTATATCAAAGCTATAAACAAAGATTTAATCAAAAAAATAGCTGCAGGTGAGGTTATTGAAAGGCCTGAATCTATTATTAAAGAATTAGTTGAAAATTCAATTGATGCAGAATCATCTAAAATTGAAATTATTATTAAAGAAGGTGGGATTGATAGTATTATTGTAAAAGATGATGGAATTGGTATAAATAAAGATGAAATAGATGTTGCATTTAAAAGATATACAAGTAGCAAAATATCATCTATAAACGACCTTGATAATATTAATACTCTTGGTTTTAGAGGGGAGGCTTTAAGTAGCATTGCAGCAGTGAGCCATGTTTCCATATCTACCTCATATGATGGCATTGAATCTTTCAATGCAGAACTCATTGATGGTAAAATATCAAAGATATCATCAAATGCAAGAAAAAAAGGAACCACAATAAAGGTTAAAAAAATATTCCATTCCTTTCCTGCTAGAAAAAAATTTTTAAAATCAGCTAGCTCAGAGCAAATTAGGATAACAAAATTATTAAAGAAGTTTTTTTTAGCATACCCTGAAATTGAATTTATATACTCAAATGAGTCTAAAAATATATATACCCTTCGATCTAAGGACCTAAGCGAACGAATAACAGATATATATGGTAGTAATTATGGGAATAAGCTTCTTCCTATATCTAGAGAGAAGGGGAAATATCATTTATCTGGATATTTAGGAAATCTAGATTTAATAAAAAAAAGATTGGGTGATCAATTTTTATTTATCAATAGAAGACCAATTCAAAGTAAAATAATCCAAAATACAATTTTAAGATCATTTAGTAGCCTACTTCAGCGTGGAGAATATCCTTTTTATATTATTAATTTAAATACTTCATCTGAACTATATGATATTAATGTCCATCCATCAAAGAAAGAAATACTATTTAAAGAAGAGTGGAAAGTAAACCAACTAATCAAAGATGCAATTAAATCCTCGTTATCAAATATAACTTTATCCTTGCCAAATTTCAATCTAAATCCATACGAAGAAAAAATTGAATTGACAGAGGAGCTCCCTTACAAAAAGAATCAACTATCTGATATAACTATAGATGCTGTAATATCTCCATCATCTAATAAAAAAATAGATGATAAAATTGATAATATTTTAAAACGAGAAAATAATAAAATTAAAATTGATGATCTGTGGCAGATTGATAATAAGTATATTATCACAAAACTAAAGGATGGTGTAGTTATTATAGATCAACATGTAGCGCATGAAAGAATCCTTTATGACTCTGCAATTAAGGGTCTACAGGACTCTACTGCAGAATCCCAAACAGCATTATTCCCAAAAACTCTTGAACTCTCAGCAGATGAATATGATATTTTAATTACATTATTACCATATGTAAATAAAATTGGATTTAAATTAAGAGAGTTTGGAGAAAATACCCTTATTATTGAAGGCGTTCCAGTATATATGAAAAATAATGATGAAATATCAATTATTAATGATATCATATCTCAATATGAATCTTATGGCAAAGATGACCTGGAAATTCATGATAAAATATCAGCCAACTATGCATGCAAAGCAGCAATAAAAGCTGGAGACCCTTTGGAGGATAATGAGATGAAGCATCTAGTAAATAAATTGTTTCAATCTGAGAATCCATACTATTGTCCCCATGGAAGGCCTATTATTGTAAATTTATCAACAGAGGATCTAGATAAAAGATTCGAAAGGTACTAAATACTATGTCTAAAAAAAATTATTTTATAACAGGACTTTTTTCAATAATTCCGCTGGCAATTACTTTTACAATAATACAATGGCTCTTTGAGTTCTTCTCAGGGCCAGGGAAGAAAATGATTAATTATATTTTCCCTAATAGCAGCGCCCCAATTATTGAAAACATTATTGGGTTTATTCTGACTTTTTTATTTATTTATCTAATTGGTATTATTATTTCCAATGTTCTTGGAAAGAGACTGTACGCTATTTTTGAAAATATATTAGCAAAAATTCCATTGGTTAATTACATATATAATACAATTAAACAGATTACAGACACATTGACTGTATCTCAAAAACATGCATTTAAAAAAGTTGTATATATAGAATATCCAAAAAAAGATATCTGGACAATTGCTCTTGTTACTGGAGAATCAAAAGATTCTCAAAACAATGAATATTATCAAATATTTGTACCAACTACTCCAAATCCAACGTCAGGTTTTATGCTTTATGTAAAAAAGAAAGATACAAAAGAAACGGATATGAGTATAGATGAAGGGTTGAAAATTATAATTTCTGGAGGTATGCTTGCCCCTGGGAAAAATGAAATATAAAGATGTGATACAAAGCGAACTAGCAATGATTTTTCATATCTTCTAATATATGGACAATCTGATTTAAATCATTTGAAAATAATATTTTTTTTCTCCAAAAAGAAGCATTATCGAATCCTTTAAGATACCAGCTGAAATGCTTTTTGGTCAAATTTAAACAAACTCTTTCTTCTTTGTATTTAACTAGTAGGTCAAAGTGTCTACGACAAACCTTTATAATCTCAGAAAGATCTTTTTTATCAGACTCCAATCTATCTGAACATAACTGTTTAAAAATCCATGGATTTCCAAGTGCCCCTCTTCCAATCATAACTCCATCACAATTAGTCTCTTTTTTTATCCTAAGAAAATCTTTCTTATTTTTTACATCGCCATTTCCAATAACTGGTATAGATACATTTTCCTTTAACATTTTAATCAAATCCCAATTAGCTTCACCTTCAAAGCGTTGACAGGTCGTCCTAGGGTGTAAAGTAATTGCTTTGACACCTATTTTTTCCAATCTAGTTCCTGCCTCTAAATGAACGAGTTCATTTAGATTCCAACCGGATCGCATTTTAACTGTAACTGGAATTTCTGGGACATTGCTAATAACGCTAGATGTCATCTCTTCCATTAATGTCAGATCTTTCAAGGCGGCTGAGCCTGCTCCTTTTTTAGTAACTTTTGGAACAGGGCAACCAAAATTAATATCAATAATATCAGGTTTAAATCGTTCAAAAATCATCTTAGCTGACTTTCCAACTATTTGAGGGTCTTCTCCAAATATCTGCACACCAATTGGACGCTCTTCATCAATAAAATTAATTAGTTCAAAAGTTTTTTTATTCTCTCTGATAATTCCATTTGAACTGACAAATTCGGTATATACAATATCTGCCCCCATCTCTTTACAAATTAATCTAAAAGGCAGATCAGTAACTCCTGCCATAGGGGCGAGCAATATATCATTTTTAAGCTCAATATTTCCAATATTCACAATAATGTCCTATTATTATATTAAAGTTAGTAATTAAATTTAGAGATATAAACTAACTTATTAGGATAAAAAATGGAAAATATGCTTACATCACTAGGTGCTCTCCCAATGTTCTTATTAATGTTCCTTGTGCTTTACTTTGTATTAATTAGACCTCAAATTAAAGAGCAAAAAGAAAAGCAATCAATGATAGATAATTTAAAAAAAGACAATAGAGTTGTCACTAGAGGGGGAATGGTTGGAAAAATTATTGATTTTCAAGGCAAGGAAAACCAATATGTAATCATTGATAATGAAGCTGGAAGTAAAATAAAATTATTGAGAAGCTCAATTGTCTCATTGTTTGACAAATAAACAATAAATTATGAAAATTATATTTTTTGGAAATACTGATTTTGGAATACCTACATTAGATATTCTAAAAGATAAGAGGCTCAATACTTTAGCTATTGTAACTAATAAAGATAAAAATCTTAGCAGAAAAAAAAGATTAGCAGAAACTCCAATTAAAAAATGGGCAATAGCAAATAAAGCAGAGCTCATACAACAGGATGCCTTGAAAGATAAATCTTTTATAGCTAGACTCTCAAATTTTAATGCTGATTTTTTTGTTGTAATTGCCTATAAATTACTTCCATATGAAATTTTCAGCTTACCTAAGTTTGGAACAATAAATTTACACGCATCATTACTACCTCTCTATAGAGGAGCCGCTCCAATCCAACGCGCTATTTTAAATGGGGATAAGGAAACAGGAGTATCAACTTTTATTATAGATAAAGATATTGATACAGGTAGACTAATTATGCAAAAAAAAATATTACTAGAGAATCAAAGCTATGGAGAAATGCATAAAAAATTATCAATAATTGGAGCGCAGTTAATGAGCGACTCTATTAATCATATAATAAATAAAAAACCTTTAATTCCCCAGAAGGGAAAAGTTACATATGCACATAAAATTAATAAATCTGAATTTCAGATAAATTGGAATAAAAATAGCACAGATATATTAAACCTTATAAGAGCTTTTTCTCCTTCCCCTGGAGCCTATACATATCTAAATAATAAGAGAGTTAGAATTACTGCGGCTGTCAAAACTCACCTTGAATCGGTAAGTCTTTCTGCAGGATTAATTTATTTGAAAAATAAATGCATATATATTGGAACAAAGACAGATCCCATAGAAGTAAAAGAATTGCAACCTGAAGGGAAGAAAAATATGAACGCCTTAAGTTTTTTTAATGGTTATGTGAAAGATTCAGGAGAGATGTTTGAATCTAAAAACAGATAATAGATATATTGCATTTAAACTTCTAGAACAATATTTTAAATCCAACCTCTACATAAACGATATAACATTAAGATACTTTCAAAGCAACAATCTAGAAGCATCTAATAAAAATTTTATTAATAATCTTTTATTGGGAGTGGTTAGGATGAAAGGAAAGTATGATTATATACTTTCTGATATATATGATGGTGACTACAATAAAATGAAAAATAAAGTAAGATATATTCTATATATTGGGATGTATCAAATTGAAGAGATGGATTCTGTTCCTGATCATGCATCTATATCTGTTAGTGTTGATATTACTAAGCTATTATTCCCTGGACTTGAAAAATTAGTGAATGCACTATTGAGAAAATTTATATCTACATCAGAAAAATATAAATTAGCAGAAGGTAAGAGACATACTTATGCGCTATTAAGTCATCCTAATTGGCTTATAAATAGATGGATTAAAAATTATGGATTTAAAAAGGCAATTAGCATATGTAATTTTAATAATGCGCCACAATCATTATGGTTTAGGATAAATAAAAATAGAGAAAAAACATTAACTAAACTCAAAGAGAGTAATTATAGAATAGATAATCACAAAATCAATGAGCTGTTTTTTAAAACAGAGAACCCGCGTATGCTTATTAAATCAGATATCTTTAATCAAGGTGATATATCCATTCAAAATCCAATCAATGGATGTATTGTTGATCTTTTAGATGTAAAAAATAAAGATACAATAATAGATGGGTGCTCAGCCCCTGGGGGGAAGGGGACTTTTGCTGCTTTAAAAGCGCCAAAATCTACTATTGTAAGTATTGATAATAATATTACTAGAATAAATAAAATAAAAGAATCAATCAAACGACAGAGGATTCAAAATATAAAAATATTAAAAAAGGATATGACGAAAGACCAAATCCCTGAAGCAAATAAAATATTAATAGATGTACCTTGCACCGGAACAGGAGTAATAAATCGCCGCCTAGATATAAAATGGAGAAGAACTCAAGAAGAATTGAATACTATTAGATCAATACAGTATAAGATTTTATCAAATGTTGCTAAATATCTAAAGCCTAAGGGGATTATTGTATATAGTACATGCTCGATAGAGCCCGAAGAAAATGAATTATTAATAAAAGATTTTATTGATACCAATAATTTCATTGTAGAAGATGCATCAAATTTTGTAAATAATCACATTGTTCACAATGGGGCTATAAAAGTTTTGCCTGGTGAATATGATTTAGATGGTGGCTTTGCAGTTCGACTGAGAAAATTATGATTACTAACATATTTAGATATACAATAGCCTTGCTTGTTTGTTCGATTGTGGGTTTACTTCTTTTGGATTCTGTTTTTATTCCTAAGTATGTTGGAATAGATGAGGATGTTTTTTTACCTGATTGTAGAGGTGAAACAAAAAAAAATGCTGAAAAAATTTTAGAAAACAAAGACCTTGAGTTTAAAATAATAATATTACCATATTCAAATAAAAATATCCCTGGAAAAGTTGTAGAGATGAGGCCAAATCCATTTACAAAAGTAAAAAAAGGGAGAATTATAACTCTTTCAATAGGTGGACATAAAAAAAGCGTAGAAGTCCCAGAGCTTATAAATATGACCCTCAGAAAAGCTAAAATAGAATTAATGGAATCTGAGTTTAATTTAGATACAGTTATGTATGAATTTAATCCAAATATAAGAGAAGGTCTCGTCGCCCATCAATCACCAGAGAGTGGGACAATACTAAAATCTGGATCAAATATTTCTCTTTATATTAGCAAGGGTATCCCAAAAGACTATTTTACAATACCTGATTTAATTAATTTACCACTAAAGAAAGCTAAGAAAAAGATTGCACAAGAAAGACTTAGATTAGGAGAAATAATAGAAATCTATCAACCAAAATTGATTCCGAATACTGTTATAGGCCAGAGTTATCCACCTAGACTAAAGGTTGCAGCTCCGGTTATCATTCATTTGGACGTCAGTACGGACAAAAAATGAAAAATAGAATAATATCACCATCTTTACTATCAGCTGATTTTTCTAAGTTAAAAAGTCAAGTTGACTTAGTTGTAGATGCTGGAGCTGATCGTCTTCACCTTGATGTGATGGATGGTCATTTTGTACCAAATTTTACTTTTGGTCCTTTTATCGTAAAAGCGATCAGGAAGCTTACGAAGGCTCATCTTGAAACTCATCTAATGATATCAAATCCACACAATTATTTAGAGGATTTTATAGATGCTGGGGCTGATACTTTAATATTTCATATTGAAGCTAGTACTGATGTCCTTAGAGATATTAAAACTATAAAAAATAAAAATGTACTAGCTGGGATTGCCATTAATCCAGATACAGATATTTTAGAAATTACTGATTATCTTGATTTAATTGACTACGTCCTTGTTATGTCTGTGAATCCAGGATTTGGAGGACAGGGATTTATTGAAGAGACTCTAATTAAAATGAAAAAGCTTTCAGAACTATCAAAGAAATACAACTTTACTGTAGGAGTAGATGGGGGTGTTAATAAAACTACGATTGACAGAGTCTATGAAACAGGCGTCGATATTACAATTGTAGGTTCTGGCTTATATAAGGCAGAGGACGTTCCCAAGCGATTCAATGAACTGATGAATAAAAAGTGATTCCTTTTAGTCAAGAAATTATAAGAAAGAGTATTCATCTCTCTAACTTAGTTGTACCTCTTTTTTTATATATATACGATAAAACCCTAACCCTATATATTCTATTTCCATTAACTATCCTTTTTATAACTATAGATATTCTGAGAATAAATAATCCTTATGTGAAAAAACTATATAATACTTTCTTTAAATCCATAACAAGGAATTCAGAAGATGACTCTCTCACTGGGGCGTCTTATGTATTTCTTTCATCTACATTAATCATACTATTCTTTCCGAAATCTATTGCAATTGCTTCTCTTATGATTATGAGTATTTCAGATACATTGGCAGCCATAATTGGAAGAATGTATGGAGCAGTGGAAATTAATGGAAAAACGCTTGAAGGCTCTGTCGGTTTTTTTCTATCATCTATTTTTATTGTTTTAATATTTTCAGAATTAAATATATTTATTGCTATTTTTTCAGTGATAGTAGCAACATGTGCTGAACTTTATTCCCCCATAAATGACAATCTGTTTGTCCCAATTTTATTCGCATGTAGCTATGTCTTAATTGATACAATCCTTGTATTCTCAGGAGGATTTTAGTGGATTTTCTTTCATCTATTTATCTCTGGTTTTTACCTCTATCTACTCTCCCTTTATTGATACATTTATTTTATAATAGAAAATTTAAAACAGTAAATTTTAGTAGTATTAGATTTCTTAAAATATTAAAGATTGATACTATACGAAAAGTTAGAATTATTGAAATATTGCTTCTTATAATAAGAACATTAATTCTTTTGTCCATAATTTTAATGCTATCAAAGCCTGTAATCAAAAGTGAATCAATTGCCTCTCTAACTTTAGATGATCCTATCTTATGTGTTATAGGGCTTGATGATTCCTTCTCAATGACAAAATCAAAAAAAACAACTTCAATACGTGATTTTCATTCTCAAAATATTAATAAAATAATTAATACTCTACCTGTCAATTCTATAGTAAATATAGTTTCTTTGACTGATACGGCTACTTTATATAAAGGATTAGTAGAAAATTATTCTGAAGAAAAAATACTAAGTAAAATGAAAAATACATATTCTAATTATTCTTTGCTCTCTGCTTATTTAAATAAATCGAATGAACAGCTGAATAAGGAAGTACATATTTTTTCTGATCTTCAAAAATCTTCTTTTCATAAAAATCAAGAAAATCAATTAAAAGATTGGAATGTTTTTGTTCATGATATCAGCGGCTACGAAGATAATATTTCAATCATATCTTCAAAAATAATAAATGAAATGCCAACAATAAATAAAGAAATTGAAATTGAGGTATCTGTTCAAAATGATTCTTCTAATAATGCCAAAAATGCATTATTAATTCTCAATATTGATAATATAAATATTGCTCAACATCAGTTTGACTTAAACCCCTTGGAAATAAAAACTCTTAGATTTAAAACCATACTAACCTCTCCCGGAGAGCATCACTGCTCATTTGAATTAATATATGATAATATGCTTGGAGATAACTTTTATTATTTCCCGATTACAATAAACTCTGATATAGATATTGGAATTTTATCTAATTCAGATAAAGATTATTACTTTATTCAGAATTCATTAAAAGCGCTATCTAGTACCCACGAAGGTTTAAACTATAGATTTATAAATACTCTAATGGCTGATCATAATAAAATCGTTGAAAATGATGTCAACTTCATCTTTGGATATGATTTTATATCAAATAACAATATTGAAGATGCTATTATAGATAATTTTAATAATGGAGGGCATAACTATATTTTTCCATCAGAAAATGAAAATCCAGATAATGAAAATAATGATTTCTTTGATTTTTTATCATACGATAGAGATCTAATCACTCTAATGGAATATGATTCAACTTTCTACTATGATATTTATAAAAAAAATATATTTAATACAGCTATAAGTAATCTATTTGAAAGCAAGGAAGACGAAGAATTATTTAAAGTTTTCAAACACTTTGAATTCTCAGATTATAAAAATCCGGTTATGTTAGTTAATGGAAAATCCATATGGGAAAAAATAGAAAATGGAAAGGGAGCTATAAATTTATTAGGGTTTAATTTTGATTTGGATTGGACAAATCTACCAATCAAAGCTTCTTATCTTTCATTTATTGATTTTCTTATAAATATAGAGACCCAAGATGAAATGAAGTTATATGAGTCAGGAGACTCTTTTAATAAAGGAGATAGCTACAAAATTATAAAAACTCCAGATAATAAAAATTATATCCTTAATAAAGATAGCCCTCCATTTGTATTTAAAACACCTGGGATTTATACTATAAATCAAAATAACAATTATTTTGATCTCTATGTTAATCCTCCATACTTAGAAGTATTATATGAGAAAATAGATTTTAAATTTTTAAGTGATTATTATGAAAATATCTATCTAGTTGAAAATGATAGCAATTTAGAAGAATTTATTACAGTATCTAGGGTTGGCGTTGAACTATGGAAATATTTCCTATATATAGCTATTATCCTTATTATAATCGAAATGGTGATATCAAATCAGTTTTTTAGAAGAATATAAAATAAATTATACAAATGCTCTGCTACTTGGTATCAAGTTAAAAGAGCAGACATCCCTAGAGCATAAAGAAGATGTGCAGGAAATAGAGCTTTTATCAAAAACTTTGGGACTCTCTGTCCTTAATGTGCTCCAGCATAATCTAAGAAAAATTCATCCGGCTACTTTTATAAGTAAAGAGAAAGCAACTCAAATAATTGAACAGGCTAAATTATTAGAGTGTGATAATATTATAATTAATGCTGAAATATCTCCAGCACAAATGAAAAATCTACAGAATTTAGCTGGATACGATGTTCGAATTTTAGATAGGACAGGAATTATTATTGATATATTTAGTGTCCATGCAAAAACAGGAGAAGCCAAAACTCAGGTAAGCCTAGCGAAGCTTGAATACATGCTACCAAGATTGACCAGACAATGGAGTCATCTAGAGCGACAGATGGGGGGAACTGGAACGAGAGGAGGACCAGGAGAAAAACAAATAGAGATAGATAGGAGACTAGTTAGGAGAGATATAAATAAACTTCAAAAAGATCTAAAAAAAATTCAGAAAAGCAGGTTGATTCAAAATGAAAATAGATCAGATGCCTTTCAGGTTTCTCTCGTTGGCTATACGAATGCAGGAAAATCAAGTCTCATGAATCTACTTAGCAATGCAGATGTCTATGTAAAAGATGAGCTTTTTGCGACACTAGATGCAACTACCAGAGTATTAAATTTAGATATTAATATAAAAGCTTTAATAAGTGATACCGTTGGGTTTATCCAGAAACTTCCACATGAACTAGTTGCATCCTTTAGAAGTACATTATCTGATATAAAAAATTCAAATCTTATCTTGAAAGTTGTTGATTCTAACTATATAAATATCAATATGCATATCTCAACCATTGAAGAGACTATTGATAGCATAGATTGTAAAAAGATACCTACTCTTTATATCTTTAACAAAATCGATTTAATTTCAAATGAACAACTAAAAGCTTTAATGAAAAAATTTCCAGACTCAATCTTCACTTCTGCAAATAAGAATATAGGTGTAGATAGATTGAAAACATTTATCTCTAAATTAGCTTCTAAAAAACATATAAAAAAAACTATAAAATTAGATTATTCAAATCTGAAAATACTTGATAATATCTACAAAACTTTAGATATACTTGATAGAAAAAATTTAGAAGACCATATCCTTATTAAAGCAAAGGGAAGTAAAGAGAATTTTGAAAAGATATTGGCAAAGCTAAAAACGTAAGCGAATGTATTCCAGATTACCTTTTTAATCGGTACGGTGGGTAACCTCTTTATAATCGCAAACTTCCTTCAACTTTTCAGTAAGGCCTGTTTTTGACTATAAAAGTCAGAAACCCAATTTTATAACTGAAAGTTCTGGAATATTAACACCCGCTTACGTAGATTAAATTTATATTTAATATAAAAATATAAAAAACATAATTTTATGAGTAAATATATCATAATAACCACAACAACGAATTCAAAATCAAATGCACAATCAATAGCAAATTTGCTAATAAAAAAGAAATTAGCTGCTTGTGTTCAGATTATACCAGATATTGAATCAACTTTTAAATGGGAAGGTTCTGTTAATACCGAAAAAGAAATTTTAGTTCTAGTAAAAACAACTAAAATGCTAAAAGATGATGTGAATAAAAAAATAAAAGAGAATCATTCATATAAAATACCACAAATTACTTCATTGAAGTTTGATATTCTGAATAATGAATATAAAAAATGGTTTGACTTGTCTATCGGAGAGAATATTGAGTAAAAAAATATTATTTTCAAGGCATGCCGAATCAACTTGGGGAAGTCCAGGACTTGCTGATCACGATAGAGAGTTAAATCAAAAAGGAATTGAGGATTCTCTCTTAATGGGAAGTAGACTTTTAAAGGAAGGGATATTCCCTGATAAATTTATATCTAGCTCTGCAAAAAGAGCGTTAGCTACATCTGAAATCATAAAAAACAAGCTAAAGATAAATACGAAGACCAGTATTTTTAACAGAATATATTCAAATGGGATAGATGGAGTTTCTAGCTCTATTCAATCGATAGATGATAAATATGATTTTATAGCAGTGTTTGGCCACAATCCAACAATGCATCAGATATACAATATGGTATCAAATTTAAATCTCAACCATTTTCCAACATCTGCTTTATTTATAGCTAATCTAAATGCTGAGAGCTGGGAATTTTTTAATCTTTCTGATTTAAACACTGATACATACAAGGACATTAATAAATATTAAAGTATAACTTT
>CAZHKH010000022.1:0-3966 GCA_964532515.1 uncultured bacterium | reverse complement strand
ACCAGATAGCAGTGTTGTTATACCATGCACTCAGAATGCAGTGGATGGGTTAGGAGGACCAGGGGAATCGGGTGGAAGAATATTGAAATTCTCCTGGGATGGATATGTTTTATGGGATGATATTTTTGTAGAAGAAAACTATGAGCCGCATCATGATATAGAACCATTATCAAATGGAAATGTTTTGTTTATTACTTATGAGCGAAAAACCTTTGCTGAGGCAGCTATGCTTGGCAGGGAAAATATATCACAAGAAATTTGGCCATCCTACATCCTAGAGTTACAGCAAGTGTCTACGGACTCTAGCTTAATTGTTTGGGAGTGGCATTTGTGGGATCATACCGTTCAAGATATATATCCAGAATTATCAAATTTTGGTAACATCTCTGAAAATCCTGGGAAATTAAATATTAATTTAGGAAACCTAGGGGGTGGAGGTGGAGCCTCAGGAGATTGGATTCATCTAAATTCGATTGATTATAATGAGGATTTAGATTTAATTGCAATATCCTCAAGGAAAATGAACGAATTTTATTTCATTGATCACAGTACCACTACCCTTGAGGCTGCATCTGATAGCGGAGGGAACTTCAATGTAGGTGGAGATTTTATCTATAGATGGGGCAATCCATCGAATTATGATAGAGGAGATGAAGGCAATCAAATATTACTATCTCAGCATAGTGTAAATTGGATTCCTTCAAATTACCCTGGGGGTGGAGAGATTATTTTATTTAATAATAGAAATCAGGAGCTGGGATCTGAGGTCCTTCAAATCGCTACACCAGTAAATAATTATAGTTATGAAATTGCATTGGATGCTCCGCATGGACCATCTAGCTACAGTTGGAGATACGGAGATGGCTCATTTTTTGCAAACGTTCAATCTGGAGCTTTTAGGCTTCAAAATGGAAATACTTTAATTTCAATTGGAGATAGAACTGAGTTTTTCGAAATAGACACAACTCTATCTATCGTATGGAGCTATGAGTTCACAGGGCCATCTGGACAAGAATTTCTTGGAAAGATAGCTCGAGCTCAAAAATATCATCCAAGTTATTTTAGTCAATATTTAATTGGAGATTTGAATTCTGATTTAATAATAGATATTTTAGATGTACTTTTAGCTTTAGAGATAATTCTAAATCAAGATGCTAGCAATGCTTTTAATTCACTGGCAGATATTAATTATGATAATAATATTGATGTCTTTGATATACTATTGCTGGTATCTATGATACTAACATAAATAATAACAATCATTAACATGGCTATAAAAGAAATTGTAAAGGTATGGGATAAAGGAAAATTAAATTCTGAGAATATTTCCTTTCTTAAGAGAGAGACCAAAAATGTATTTTTCCCTCTAACTGATAATTTGAATCAGATAATACAGGATCTCATTGATAGCTATCAAAAAATTCCCTGTGCTGGAATAGCTGCAAATCAAATTGGATACGATAAGTCAATTTTTATAGGGCTCTCTAAATTAAAAGAGAATGTAGATACCGATGAAATTGAGAAAAAAGAAGCTAACGCAAACAATAAAAAAATAGATAAAAATGAATATGCCGATAATTATGAAATTTATATTAATCCACAGATAGATAAAATAAGTAAAAATTCCTTTCAAGAGGAAATAGAGGGATGTTTGAGTATTCCATCTGTATCCCTTAAAATAAAAAGGTTTGATAAGATTAAAGTCAGATACTACAATCAAGAAGGAAAGGTTATAAAAAAAACCTTAAAAGGCTTTATGTCCAAATTATTTCAACACGAGCTAGATCATTTAAGAGGAAAGCTCATGGTAGAACATGATTTAATTGAAGGATTTTTAGAGGAAAAGTCAGATATAACCCCTGAGTTGTTTCACGAACTTCGAGAAAAATTCAAATGAAAGTAATTAGTTTTATCTATAAGCTATTATTTAATAGAACAAATAAAAAATCAATATCTGAATCACCAGAACTCTTTCACTCTGACCAATATCTAAGGCCTGATCACAAAAACTATAGGCAGTGCCCTCAATGCAAAACAGAGGCAAAGACGAATAAAGAAATTATTGATATCTTCGGAGTTAAAAATATGAATAGAGGGCCATCCTTCCAGTCTTGGTGCAGGGAGTGTCGAAATAATCAATCTGAGAAAATAAAAAAAACTATACCTCCAGAGCAAAATAAAATAGGCTTATAAAATTATGAATAAAGAATTTGATTTAATCGTTTTTGGCGCAACTGGCTTTACCGGAGATTTAGTTTGCAACTACCTCTCAACACATAAAGATGCAAAGAATCTCAATTGGGCAATTGCTGGGAGAAATCTTGAAAAGCTTTCAAAAATATCAAGAAAATATTCGGTAGAATATATCGTTGCTGATTCTTTTGATTTAGATTCTTTGAATGAAATGTGCTCAAGAGGAGAAGTAATTATATCTACGGTTGGTCCATATATGATTTATGGTGAAAATCTGATTTATAGCTGCATAAAAAACAAATCGCACTATCTAGATTTAACTGGGGAACCTGAATTTGTACTTAATATGGCAAAAAAATATAGTAAGGAAGCACTGGATAGTGGATCAATGATTATTCATTGCTGTGGCTTTGAATCTATACCTGCTGATGTTGGGGTTTTTGAAGCTTTGAAAGAGATCCCTGAGGATAATGTAAAGTTATCTTTCTATCTTAAAACAAAGGGGCAGATTTCTGGTGGAACGTGGGCATCATTTCTTAATTCAGTGATAAATCCTAAAACAGCTATTTCTGCTGCTCCAAGAAAAAAGAAAAAAAGTAAAAATAAAAAAATATTCTATGCAAAAAGATTTAAAAGGTGGGCTTTATTTTTTCCAGTTATAGATAAATATATTGTTTATAAATCAATTGAAAATATAAATAGAACATTAAAAGGAGTTAGCTTCAATCAGTATATACTTCAAAAATCTTTTTTATCGATGATTCTTCTTATAGGATCAATTTTTACCCTTTCTATTATTGCAAAAATATCTGTAATAAGAAAACAACTACTAAAGCTAATACCCTCTGGGAGTGGCCCCAGTGCTGATAAAAGGAAAAATAACTGGTTTGAAGCTACTATTGTTGGTCAAGGGAAGGATAGGGAGGTAGTTACAATAATCAAAGGCGGAGATCCAGGGTATGGAGAAACATCAAAATTTATATCTGAAATGGCGCTTGCTATTATTGTAAATAATGAAGAGCTCTTAAATGATAAGGGGATACTAACACCAATAGAATGTGCTGGAGAGATCCTGCCAAGAAGGCTGCAGAATGCCGGCATATCAATTAAGACAACATTAAAAGTTAAATGAAAAGAGTTGATATCGAAGAATCCTGGTACAATATTCTAAAGGATGAGTTCGAGAAAGAATACTTCAAGTCTCTAAGAATAAAAATTCGAGATTTATATAATACTAGAGAGATATATCCACATCCTTCAAATATATTTAATGCATTTAATATGACCCCATTTCAAAAAGTAAAGGCTGTTATTATTGGGCAGGATCCATATCATGGGCCAAATCAAGCTCATGGCCTTTGTTTTAGTATTAATAATGAAATGAAAATCCCACCATCTTTGCAGAATATTTTTAAAGAATTAAAGAATGATCTAGATATAGATATTCCGAAATCAGGAAATTTATCAAAATGGGCAACTGAGGGTGTTTTACTCCTAAATAATGTCATGACAGTAGAGAAGGGGTTAGCTAATTCACATAAAAATATAGGTTGGGAAGAATTTACAAAATCAGTGATATTATTAGTCTCGAAGAATCTATCTAATATTGTTTTTATATTGTGGGGTCGTCAGGCGCAGGAGAAAGTAGATTTCATAGACCAAAAAAAGCATCTAATTTTATAATCTGTGCACCCATCGCCCTTATCCGCATACTATGGCTTTTATGGTTGCAAACATTTTTCACAAACAAATGACTATTTAAGAGATAATGCT
>CAZHKH010000021.1:389-17100 GCA_964532515.1 uncultured bacterium | reverse complement strand
TCGAAGTTTATAAATAAATAATCCACTCATTGATGTTAATAAATTAGATCCATTTATTACGGCCAACCCATCTCTCGCCTTTAATCCTGGGATTTCAATCCCAGCAGAGTCCATCGCTTCTTTTCCACTTAAAAGTCTATCCTTGTAGTATGCTTTCCCCTCACCAAGTAAAACTAATCCAATTTGGGCCATAGGAGCCAAGTCCCCACATGCCCCAACAGAGCCTTTCTGACACACAAAAGGGGTTACTCCTTTATTTAGCATCTCAACCAGAGTCATTGTGATTTTCAATCTACAACCAGAGTTTCCATTTGCATGTACATTTATTCTACTTGCCATTGCTGCCCTAACGTATTCTATGGGAGCGGGGTCACCAATACCAGCAGCGTGATTGTATATTAAATATTTTTGGAAGTCTTCAATCTGGGAATTATCTAATATCGTTTCAGAAAATTCTCCAATTCCTGTATTGATACCATATACAATTTCACCTTCATCTATTTTATCTTCAACCATTTTTCTGCATGCAAGAATTTTATCAATAGAGGTTTGGGCTAATTTTACTTTTTTATTGTTGTAGGCAATTCGATAAAGGTCATTAATGGTAAGGCTCTTACCATTAAGTTCAATGGGATTAGAATTCGCTATATTATTATATTGCTCTTCCATTGGGTAACTTATTTTAAAAACAATGAAAAATACTAAAGAATTTTTTTATTATTTAATATTGATGAAAAATGCTGATATGAATTAGCTGCCACTGAAAATGAGTTTAATATTTTATGGCCATAGCTAGAACGATAAATCCTAGGGTCCGTGATGATAAATATCCCGGAATCATGCTCTGTCCGAATTAGACGACCAAAGCCTTGTTTCATTTTCAGGCAAGCTTCTGGGACCTGAAGATCATTGAATCCATTTCCACCTTGAGAGGATAGCTTCTCATTCATGTATCTAATATATGGATCATTGGGGTTTGAAAATGGAATTCGAACCATCATAAGTATAGATAACTCGGATCCAGGTAAATCTATTCCCTCCCAAAATGCCATGGTTCCAATTAATACTGAGTCTTTAGATCCTTTATAGGCTCTGATAAGTGAACTCTTGCTTCTTCCTTTTTCGTGGACTAATAAACGCCTATTGATCTTAGAAAATTGTGGTTTAAGCCTGTTTTTTATTTGAGATGCCTGTTTGTATGATGTGCAAAGTACAAGCATCCTTTTTTTAAAGTGATTTGAAATTTCAAGTATCTGCTCGGAAATATTATCTATATATGTATCTGAGTTAATATCTAACTCAGATTTAAAGCTATAGAAGCTTAGTTGGTCTTCAAGAAAAAATGGGCTCGGAAGTATTATTTTTTCTAATTCTTTCTCATATGATAAATCATCTAATCCTATAGAAGAAATAAAATAATCAAAGCTATTGTTCACTGTCATGGTAGCAGAGCACAAAAGGCCTATATTATTAGTTTTAAAGTATTTTTCAAAAAGTACTTTCCCTACTTCTTTATACAGATAATTGATTGAGCAGGATTGAAATTTATGAAAATATTTCATCCATGATAAATAATCACTAGAGCTGCTGCAATCAAGCAATATATTAATCTGATCACAGAATTGACTCATTAGATCAATTAAGCCACTTTTCTTAAATTTTCTATGGTCATCGCTATCCTCAATCAATAAAAATATATCTTTTATTTTTTTAAGACTCTCTAATAGCTCAGCTAGCGTAGGTGAACAATCTTGAAATTCAACATCCATGTCATTATAAACTGAAACAGATGGATAGCTTGGATTATTTGTCCCATGAAGCTCTCTAGAATCCAGATAGCTTTCAAAAAATAATTCTACCGTATCCATAGTTTCATGAATAGCTACATGCATATCCTTGATGCTGTCTGGACTATTTTTTTCTAAATCTTTATTAATTAATATGTCAATGTCATTGAGATAGTTCATTAAAAATGATTTGTCATACATTAAAGTTAAAATATTTTTAGTGGCTTTAAATAGATCATGAGCTTCATCGATTACAAATAAATGCTCTTTGGGTAATAAATTTCTATTTTCAATTGCATCAGACATGAATAGTGCATGATTGACAACAATAATTTTAGACTGACTGATGTTATCTACAAGCCTCGAGTAGAAACAGGCCTCTGAGTAGCCACACTGCTTCTGACAAAAATTTACATCACTTTTGACAAGGTTCCAAAGTCTAGCACTTCTAGCCACACTAAAACTTGAGCACTCTTCAATATCTCCAGATTTAGTATAGTATGACCACACCACTATCGAAGCAATATCATGACACTCAAAATCACGAATCAATTCAGGTGAGTTAGATTCCAAGTAATTTAATCGATTCAAGCATACATAGTTATTCCTACCCTTTAGAAGTAGTGCATTTAAATCAATATCAATCAATCTAAGTATGTACTCTAAATCTTTGTAAAAGAGTTGGTCTTGAAGTGATTTTGTGTATGTAGAAATAATTAATGGAGTGTCAGTTTTATTACTAGCTAAAATAAATGGGATTAGATATGCGTATGTTTTCCCTAAGCCTGTCCCTGCTTCAATCATTGAAATAGTATCATTATTAATATTTTTTTCAATACTCTTTGCCATATCATATTGTGATTTTCGAAACAGATATTTTGAATTGTTGTAAATCAGCCCGCCCTCACCTATTATATCATCTACAGATTTAAAATTATTTTTCCCTGTTGATACGTACCTTAAGATTGGATCATTTGCCTGGAAATATTGTTCACTATCACCTAATAGAATGCTAGAGTTAGGAAGATTGTCAATAATGATTGAATTGGGTATCTTTCGATTAATAAATATTTTTTTTAGTCTAGAAATCAAATCTAAATCAAACGCTACTAATTCTTTAATTAATTCAATCAAAATGTTCCCTGAATTTCTCGCATCGTTAATCGCTCGATGAGAGCCTTCAGTAGATAAATTATAAAATTCAGAAATTGATTCTAAGCTATGCTGCTCATTTGAGAATAAAACAAATTTAGAGAGTAGATAAGTATCACAAACTGAATTAGTCTCAGAGAGATTATATCTGTCGTTGGAATGATGCTTTATAAAATTAATGTCAAATTGAACATTGTGCCCTACGATGGGTAGATCTCCTATATACTCAATCAACTCATCAAGCACATCTAAAAATGAAGGCTTCCCCTTTACCATATCATTATTTATTCCAGTGAGGTCTTCAATAAATGAAGGAATCGGCTTGCTTGGATTAAGTAAGTGAGTGAAGGTTGACTGTTCTTTCCCATTCTTATACTTGACAGCCGAGACTTCTATGATTGACTCTTCTTCGGGGACTAATCCAGTGGTCTCTAGATCAATAGCGATAAACTCAGATAGGTTACATGTATTTAATAATTTTTTTAAAGTCAATACTTAAAATCCTGCAAACATTCTCATTACATCAATGATCATCGATGGCTTCTTAAATACAGCTGTGGCAAAAACTTTGCCTAAAGTTATTTTATCCTCTGGAATTTGGGTAATCTTATCTGCAATATGATTCATTTCCTCATCTGTAAATTTTTGAATTGTTTCTTTGACTCTATAAATTTTATTGTGCCTATTTATAAAATCTTTATTACATAGAGTAATATATTTTTGAAGAAATTTTTCAGTGGTATTGTTTTTTTTAATGGCTTCTGATGCAACCTGCCCCGCAAACATACCTGATTTCATGGCTCCAGCAATTCCACCCCCTGTAAGAGGATTAACAAAATGAGCCGCATCTCCTACAAGCATCAAACTATCAGCTATTGGTTTTGACATTGGCTTTGCGCAAGGAACACCTCCACACATCGTAGTATGGATTGTTGCCGTAGGATAGTTCTTTTCGATAAATTCATCAAGATACTTCTTTGCTGATTTTTCTTTACTATACTTCCCGCTCACTCCAATACCTATATTCGC
Source organism: uncultured bacterium (assembly GCA_964532515.1). Taxonomy (GTDB): domain Bacteria; phylum Fidelibacterota; class Marinisomatia; order SCGC-AAA003-L08; family D37C17; genus TMED161. The sequence continues at coordinate 13,132 of CAZHKH010000021.1, read as the reverse complement.
GAACCCATCTCCTTTCGGAAAAACCCACAGATATCCACCTGGAGCATAGTTGTGTCCAACGTACATATCCATTCCGTTTTTGTCAACATCAATATTCCCTACAGAGTATTGAACGCATGATTCCATATCCTTCATCTTAACCTGCGTTCTAATGCCAGCCCATCTACCTACCCTTGATTCAACTCCATCTGCACCTACAATGATTTTTGTTTTAATTGTTTTGGGCTGTCCCAAATAATCAAAATGTACATCGTATGAACTATTTCTTTTTTCAATGGATTTAACATAAGATTTCGTATAAATCTCAGCGCCTTCACTTGCCGCCATTAGAGATAAATCATAATCAAAGATTCTACGATTAAGTATATAGCCTTGCTCCTTTTTAAATGGAATATTTAATCTTGTTCCATTAGGAGCGACGATACTACATTTTTTTATTTTTGCGGCAATCCATGTATCTTTTGGCTTAAAAAACTGACCGATAGCAGTCTCACCCATAGCCTCACCACATCTAACGGGGTAACCTATATCTCTAGTTTTTTCAAGGAGACATACCCTAATACCATTTTTTGCAGCATGGAGCGCAGTCATACTACCTCCAGGTCCACCTCCAACCACAACTAAATCATATTCATTTTTCATGATGAGCTTAATACTTCAATGGGACAGATATAAATGCACAAATCACAGTCAATGCAAATATCATTATCTACTTTTATATTTGATTCTCTAACCTCTATACAATCAGGCGGACACACAGAGATACATGCACCACAAAAATCACATGCATTATCTTTAATGTTAATCATTTTCAACCAATAGAGTTGGATAGTGAATTGAAAATCTATGCCAATAATAATATTTTGTTATATAGTATGTTGATATGACAGGAAAAAATAACAAGGGGTAAATTGTTAAAACATAAAAATTTAGAAGGAGTACAGGGTAGCGAATAGATCTTAGAATATCCTTATCTTTTCCTCTAAAAACTAGAAATAGAAAAAATGGGATTGCAGATAAAGAGGATACCGATGAAAGAGGATCTGATAGATAGATTGCAATTATAAATGATACTAAACATAAAAAGCATGCTAAAATTGAAGTAACTCTAATTCCAAAAGATGTTACGAATGTTTCTCTTCCTACCAATCTATCACCACTACTATCTAAAATATTTATCACTAATGCGACTGATATATAAGCCAATAGAAAAGGAATAGTATAAACTAAAGATTCAACTAATATATAGATAATACTGCTATCGTATCGATTATAAACAACGCCAGAAAGAATAAGCAGGTAACCCAAAGTCAAATAAAAAGCTAAACCCATCCAAAGATTTGATTTTGCATTAATTGTCTCATTAGAATACAGTCGACCACAGACTAAATACATAATCATAACAGGAAAAGCTACCGCATAATCAACAACACAAATTAATAAGAAACCAATACCACAAATAACATTACTTACTAGCACTGCTGTTTTTTTAGTGATATACTGACCAATAATTATCGCTTTATTGTTTGCGGTATCAGACTCTAGATCATTGATTTGATTAATAATAAAGATTGAGCCACAAATAAAAGAAATACCTGTAAATAAAATAATTGTAAACAGATTGTAGTCCGTGATGTTTACTTGTGTTTCACCATTGATAAATGATCCTATGTACATACCTATACAGACCATGGACCATACCCCAAAGAAAAGTGTTAATCTGAGAATCATAATTATATCAAAGAATGGGACGATGTCTTTATGAATAGAATGAGATTTTAAAAAATTTTTTATCATGGCTACAGATTAGATCTAATTCGATTTTTAGATAAATTCTCAAGAAACTGACTATCAACACCCTTCGTTACATACTCCCCACTAAAACATGAAGTATCAAACTCATTTATATCAGGATTTCCTTCTTTTACAGCGCTAATTAAATCCTCCAGATCTTGATATATTAGCTTATCAGCACCAATTTCCTTGCAAATTTCATTAACTGAGCGTCCATGTGCGACTAGCTCATCTACAAATGGCATGTCAATCCCATAGACATTTGGAAATTTTATGGGGGGTGCAGCACTTGCAAAATATACTTTTTTTGCGCCTGCATTTCTTGCCATTTGAATGATCTGCTTACTGGTATTTCCTCTAACAATTGAATCATCTATAAGTAAAACATTTTTATTATTAAATTCTATATCAATAGTATTTAACTTCTGCCTAACAGATTTCTTTCTAATTTTCTGACCCGGCATAATAAACGTTCTTCCTATATACCTATTCTTGACAAAACCTTCCTTTAACTCCTTATTAAGATCAATGCTTAGTGGAACTGTACTTGTTTTACTGGTGTCAGGGATAGGGATAACCACATCAATCTCATCTAATTCCTCAGCAGTTAACGTTGATTTTATTTTCCTCGCTAAAAATCTTCCCATAGATAGCCTGCTCTCATATACATTGATTTTTTCTATCGTGCTATCAGGTCTCGCAAGATAAACATATTCAAATATACATGGAGTACTTTTTGTCTCTCCATTGTATTTATAGGCATCAATATTACCTTCGTTGTTCACAATTACAGTTTCCCCGGGTTCTATATCTCTATCAACCACATATCCTAAACATTCTAAAGATACGCTCTCTGATGCAATCATATGAGTCCCATCATCTTTTGAACCAATAATAAGTGGACGTATCCCATTGGGATCTCGAAAAGCTACCATCCCATAGCCAAGTATTATAGCAATCACTGAATAGGCTCCAACGACTCTACGATGAACCTCCTCTACCGCTTTAGCAATACATTCATTATCTAAATTTTTGGTTAGATTGTTTTCTAGAGCACTTGCAAATACATTGATTAGAACCTCAGTATCAGACTGAGTATTAACATGTCGCTTATCTTCCTGATACAGCTCTAATCTTAGATCAGAGGTATTTACTAGATTCCCATTATGGACCAATACAATACCAAATGGTGAGTTTACATAAAATGGCTGCGCCTCAGCATTTTTCATAGTTCCAGCGGTGGGATATCTCACATGACCAATGCCAACATGTCCAGATAGCCTGTGTATCTGCTCCTCGCTAAAAACATCTCGAACTAATCCATTGTCTTTATGCATTTTAAGGAATCCATCTGAATCAGAGACCGCCATACCAGCAGCATCTTGACCTCTATGCTGAAGAACTGTTAGCGCATTATATATAGATAAACATACATTTTCTTTTTTTGATTTAATACCTACAATACCACACATATTAATTTTTCCTTAATGGGAATGTTGAAAGTTCTGCATCAATATACGAATCAATCATACTTGAAACATAAAATCCAAGGAACCACCATCCAAATTTATTTCTCATTTTCATATTATACATATCATCATACTGATCATAGTACGACATTCTATTTAATGAGTATGATTGAGCGCATGTGAAAAATATTGATTTTAAATATTTTTGATTATAAGCCTGACCTTGAGAAACAATCGGAATCAGTGACCACCTAAAGGATTTAGCTGAATTCTTAATTGCAGTTGAATCAATTTCCATTATTGATGAAAAAAGAAATGAAAATGAACATATATAAATTAAAATATACTTTATCATTTTTTTCCTATTGCCTCTATCTCTATGTTAGCATTTAAAGGTAGTGCCGAAACTTCTACAACAGATCGGGCTGGATAATCTCCATTAAAAAAATCTATAAATATATCATTAACTAATTTAAAATTTGACAAATCTGTAATAAAAACACTCAATTTTATTATATTGTTTATATTACTTCCTCCAGCCTCTAGCACTGATTGAACATTCATTAACACCTGTCTTACCTCATCTCCGAAATTCTCCGTTATGAGCTCCCCTGTGCTAGGGTTAATTCCAATCTGCCCTGAAGTAAATACAAATTTATCCGTAGCTATTCCTTGGGAATATGCTCCAATAGCTTGTGGCGCTTTATCTGTTTTTATTTTATCTGTCAAAATTTACAATCCCATAGATATAGTCCCACTTCATTACTATAGGACCTCTCAATCTTATTTTTTCCTTTAAATATAATAAACTCTCCAGCAGCTGCAATCTCAGAATCAAATAAATGTCCTCCATACGCTCTGAAATCTGTATCAGTAAATGTAATGTGTGAATGAACAAAAAGCTCCTCTTCTTTGTATGTAATGTTACCAACTAAGCTTGTTATTTCAAATTCACCTTTCATTATTTTCTTTACATATTTTTTATTTTGTATATCCCAATAGCCTATCTCAGGATCAAATATCGCACCTATGCCATTAACCCAACCAAAAATCAAGTTATTTTCTTTTGCAGCTTCAAGAATCGAGCTATTAATATTCTCTCCCTTATTTATGCTTAATAATATTTTATCTTCATCAACAATGTACTTCATTTTTCTTGATTAGCCTTATTGTAGTAGTTAATATCAAGCTCTCTATTTGCTTTTGTCTCATTTAGTCTTCCAACCGGCGTAGAGGATGGGGCATTTAAAATCATATCAGGATTATCATCAATGTTCTTATCAATTTCAATCATAGAATCTGCAAATTCATCAAGCGTATCGAGAGTCTCAGATTCAGTAGGCTCTATCATTATGGCCTCTTGAACATTTATTGGGAAATAAATTGTAGGTGAATGATAATCATAATCAAGCAGTGCTTTTGCAATGTCAAGTGCCTTTACTCCTCTATTTTTTTGACTTATAGCTGAAATAACAAATTCATGCATTGAGCCTTCGCTGTATGGGATATCATATACATCCTCTAATTTTTTCTTTAAATAATTAGCATTTAATATTGCAATCTTTGACATTCTCTTTAATCCTTCCTTCCCTAAGGATAGGATGTAGCAATACGCACGAACTAAAACTAAAAAATTACCATAAAAGCTATGCAACTGACCAATTGAGTTGGCACGATCATAGCATAACTCATATGTTTCTTTGTTCTTAATGATTCGTGGAACAGGAAGAAACTCACTTAGTTTTTCAACAACACATATAGGACCAGCACCAGGGCCACCGCCACCATGAGGGGTAGAAAATGTTTTATGCAAATTTATATGAGTAATATCAAAACCCATATCAAATGGTCTTGCTATTCCAAGTAGAGCATTTAGATTTGCTCCATCCATATACATTAAACCATCAACTTTATGAATAATTCTAGATATTTCCTCTATTTCATCTTCAAATAATCCCAAGGTATTCGGCTGAGTCAGCATCATCCCAGCTGTATCTTCATTCACTTTTTCCATTAAATCATCAATGTCAACTCTACCTCTAGAATTTGTTCCAACTTTCACAGGTTGATACCCACCTAAAACGACGCTGGCAGGATTGGTGCCATGTGCAGACTCTGGAATTATAATCGTTTTTTTATTATTGCCTTTTTGTTCATGATATTTACTCATTACTAAAATTCCAGCAAACTCTCCTTGTGACCCAGCGCTTGGCTGCACTGTAGTTGAGTCCATACCCGTGATTGTATTTAACATTTTTTCTAAATTATACATTACCTCTAGGCATCCCTGAGCTGTGGATGGATTTTGAAGTGGATGTATATTCTTCAAATCATCAAAACCAGCTATCACATCGTTAATTTTAGGGTTGTATTTCATTGTACATGACCCCAATGGGTAAAACCCTTTATCTATATGATGATTTTTCGAAGATAGATTGGTAAAGTGTCTGATTATTTCTGGCTCTGAAACTTCCGGTAATTCTAAGTCATCTTCTCTTAGCAATGCTGGATTAATGACACTCTTAATATCGATATTAGGGCAATCAGACTCAGGTAAAGAAAATCCTATTCTACCCTCTTTACTTTTTTCAAAAATTAATTTTGAGCTACAATCTTTCATCTAATAATTTCCTTATTAAACTATCTGCTTGTTCTAAAGCTTTATCTAATTTTTCAATATTCTTTCCACCCGCTGTAGCTATAGAATCTTTTCCTCCTCCACCTCCATCAATAGTCTTTGCTAATGATGATATTAGCTCTTTAGCAGTAATGGAATTTTGCATGTCAGATGAAACGACACAGACAAGCATTGCTTTATCTTTTAAAACAGTGCCAATAACACCAACAAAGCTTTTAGAGAGATATTTATGGATACTATTTCCAAAATCTTTAATATCTCTGATATTCTTTTCTTTGGAGATAATTAACTTGATTCCTAAATGACTAGCAGAATCATCTATTAATTTATTGATTCTATATTTTTGATTTTCTTCTACGAGTCTATCAATCTCTTTTTCTTTTTCTTTATTGCTTGTAATTGTTTGTTCTATTCTTTCTAGAATATCATCTTCACCGCAACTAATCTGCGTTTTAATCTTAGATACAATGCTATCTATTTTTTTTAAATATGAAAAAGCTCTATTACCTGTAACTGCCTCTATCCTTCTAATGCCTGTAGATAAAGAACCTTCATTTATTATTTTAAATAATGAAATTTCACTAGTGCTATTTACATGGGTCCCACCACAAAGCTCTTTTGAGAATCCAGAAACATCAACAACTCTTACTTTATCCTCATATTTTTCATTAAACATCGCAATTGCCCCACTACTCTTAGCCTCATCAAATTTCATTGTGGATACATCAAGCTTTATATTCTCTTGAATTTTATCATTTATAATTTTTTCAATCTTATTTATTTCATCTTCAGAAATTTTATTATAATGAGTTAAATCAAATCTCAATTTTTCAGCATCAACTAAAGAGCCTGCCTGCTGAACATGATTCCCTAAAACAAGTTTTAGGGCTGAATGTAATAAATGTGTAGCAGTATGATTTGCTTTCGTATTACTTCTATCAATGCTATTTACACTACAATTCACCTTATTATTTTTCAATAAGGTCTCATCAAAATTTTTAGATATATGGACAATATCATCTCCAATCTTAACAGTATCTATAATATTTAAGGTAACGTCATCATTAAATATTTTTCCTTGATCTCCAACCTGTCCTCCAGATTCAGCGTAAAATGGTGTTTGCTCAAGGACATACTCATAATGAGTATCAATTTTTCTATATTTAATGATTGTTGAATTTAAGTCAAGTGTTTCATAACCTTTAAAATCTGACCCTTCTAAATCAGAAATTATTTCCCAATCAACTTTTTTATCTTGAGAAATAAATTTTCCAGATTCTCGTGCCCTTTTTTTCTGTTGATTCATTTCAACTTCAAACGCGTCGATATCAACGTTTAAATTCTTTTCTTTTGCCATAAGTAATGTCAAATCAATAGGAAATCCGTAAGTATCGTATAATTTAAATGCATCCTTTCCACTAATTTTACTATTGCTCTTTAGATTAGATACTATTTCCTCAAATATGATTATACCTTTATCCAAAGTTTTAAGAAAAGAGCTCTCTTCAGATTTAATCACAGATTTAATATGATCTTGCTTTTCGATTAATTCAGGATAAGCCTCTCCCATAATTTCTACAAGGGTATCAACAAGATTAAAAATAAATGGCTCCTTAAGATTTAGTATTCTTGCATACCTAGAGGCCCTTCTCAAAACTCTTCTTAGCACATACCCTCGACCTTCGTTTGATGGCATCACGCCATCTGCAATTGAAAATGAAAGCATTCTTAAATGATCTGCAATTACTCTGTGCGGTGTATCTATCTTTAGTGAAGATATTTGTTCTATTTTTTCTATTATAGGACTAAACAAATCAGTTTCATAATGATCTTTAATACCATTTACCGTAGATAAAATCCTTTCTAGTCCCATCCCAGTATCAACATGTTTTATAGGTAGCTCAATCAATTCACCATCAGTCGTTCTGTTGTACTGTATAAAAACTAAATTCCATATTTCACGATAAAGGTCCTCACTATTTACACCCTTTGGATCTTGTTTAGATGAATCTTCTCCTACAAAATAGTGTATTTCAGTGCATGGGCCACATGGACCAGTTTCACCCATTTCCCAAAAATTATCTTTTTCTGCAAACTTCAAAACTCGATCATGACTTATATCAGTAAATTCTTTCCATAAATCTTCAGATTCTTGATCATCTTTATAAACTGTAACCCAAAGTCTTGATTTATCTAATTTCAATTCTTCAGTTAAATACTCCCATGCCCATTCAATTGCATCTTTTTTGTAGAAGTCACCAAAGGACCAATTCCCAAGCATTTCAAAAAATGTATGATGATAACGATCAACACCAACCTCTTCCAAATCATTATGTTTCCCACTAACTCTAATACACTTTTGAGAGTTTACGACCTTGCTATCCTTTGGGTCTGCATTACCTAGAAAAATATCCTTAAATTGATTCATCCCAGCATTTGTAAACAATAAAGTAGGATCATCAAGTGGGGCAACTGAAGAACTTCGAATAAAGGAGTGTCCCCTTTTTTTAATGAAGTAATCTATAAAGTTTTGTCGTAATTCTCTTGAGTTCATTTAAAAATCAAATTGGGTGTCAAGTTGCATAATTCTTACAGGTTTAAGCTCTCCTGATTGATTTAATCTGTAAGTAGTTCTAGACTGGTATGTGATTGTCATACGATCAGAAGCCTCAACTCCAATGTCATAGCCATGTATTGAACCTACATCTAATTTAAAAGGATTCGAAACATTGTTGTTCTGATAGAAAAATTCAATTTTTTTAACTTTGGGAATTAAATTAGGATTAATATTAACACTTGAAGTAAAGGACTTATAAGATTCTTCTTCTTTTATCAATTGCTGATACCCAACTAAAAAATTCATTATTTTTAGGATATCATAAGTAAAATAAGAATATAAACCATACATCGGCCCATAATTTTCTAGAGTACTTTCTTTTGTATAATAACCATCGTCAGGTCCACCACTAATTTCAACTGCTCTCTGAATATCATACGATCTATCCCAATAATTAAAAATAAAATTTCCACCAATAACCTGTCTCCCTTCTACTTGAAATTTTCCATTTTTAAATCTATATGATAAGCCTGGAAAAATTATTCCACTTCCCAAATTTTTACCGCTAGGAGTTTTTCCAATTAATTGTGCTAATTCAGTATACAATGATAGTTTATCTGTCAGCACATAGTCTGCACCTATTGAAATTCCGCTTATTTCATCTCTCCCTGTGTATTGAGATTGATTCTCTATTTCTTCGTATGTCTCTTCACAATCCACCTCCACTCCAAGATCAATTAGCTCTGCGCACCAATCCATCCAATCATCTTCACTTCGATTCGATGGAATCTCATCTAAACGAGCTAATTGATTTAAATCATGAGCAACAGTAAAAAACAGATTTGCCCTGGGAGCCATATTAAATGTAGTATTTAAAGCCATAAGGCTTGGAATTGATTTAAAATCACTCTGCACATATTCAAATTTGACTTTATCATTTCCATATATCAGATCCAGACCAAGTTTTTTAACCTGAGGATATTCCATGGAATTTGAATAGCGATCAATAAGAGCTCCATAGCCTAAAGTAACTGAAGGCAATGATCCAGCTCTAAAATAGAAATTGTCATTTCTATTTCCCCACCTAACATAATAAATCTTATCCATAATTGTTTGAAAAGATGTTTGAACATCATCAAAAAGCCAATTTTTTGAATAAATCTGACCATTTTCATCAATATATAAATTGATATCTAGACCAAGACCCAATTTTTTAATTGTTATTTCAGGCCTAAATGATATTTGGTTATATATCTTTCCATCTATTGTAGCTGCACCAAAACTTCCTGTAGCAACATAGTTTGCAGAGGATTCATCCTGTGAATAAAAAATAGAGAATACAATAAATAGTAATAATTGATATTTTTTTATGATTTTACACCTCCAATCATATTGCTTGATTTTAAAAATAGATAATAAAATAGCATAATATTTAAAAAGCCAAATATTTCAAATCCTATATAGTAATATGGATACTCTCCAATAATCAAAATATTATCTACAATGGGCCTTATCCTTGTATACATATAGTTAGATCCTAAAACAATGTTGAGCATATGTATAGATACTAATAAAACTTGTGACGCAATAACAACGCCAATCCAAGATTTGATTCTTGGCTTGTGTCCTAAAACAAAAGTCAGATAAAGACCCGACAATATAATCCCACCATGCGATATAAAATACTCAATTAGAAGAACTCTATCATAGCCTAACGTTAATTCAGGAGTTACTAATGATTGTATGGCTCCAGGGATACCAAGCAAAATTAAAAACTCATATAAAAATTGGTTGTATCTAAATAGTACAATGAATGAAATAATTGCAGAAACCCCACACAGATGCAAGGGAAGGCTATGGGTTTTATCCCATATATCAATATAAAATTGATAAGAGTGAATAAATAGAAATCTAAACAACAAAAGAACCCCAATAAATAATCCGAACTTCACTCTTTGATCATTAGTCTTTAAAATTTTTATCCCATAAAATAAAAAAAAGAAAATTAAACATAGGGTTATCAGATTAGTAGTTATCCACTCACTAGTAAATATGGGTATTGTATAATGTTCTACCATTAGATTCCTATAAATGACTTGACTTCATCTTCAATTTTGGACATAAATTTTTCATTATCTTTTAGATAGCGTTTAGTATTTTCTCTTCCTTGTCCAATTTTCTCATCGTTATATGAGTACCATGACCCCATCTTTTTTACGATTTCAGCTTTAACGGCTAAATCAAGGAGGTCTCCCTCATATGAAATCCCTTCACCATACATAATATCAAACTCACACATTCTTCCAGGGGACGCCATTTTATTTTTAACAACCTTCACTCTGGTTCTATTCCCCACAATAGAGTCTCCATCCTTAATTGATGCAATCCTTCGAATGTCAAGTCTTAATGAAGAGTAAAACTTTAATGCATTTCCACCTGTGGTCGTTTCCGGGCTACCAAACATTACACCTATTTTATGTCTTAATTGATTAATAAAAATAACAGAAGTTTTAGATTTGGAAACAGTTCCTGTTAATTTTCTAAGAGCTTGCGACATTAATCTTGCTTGAAGCCCCATATGAGAATCTCCCATATCACCTTCAAGCTCCGCCTTTGGCACTAACGCTGCAACCGAATCAATAACTATTACATCTAGCGTGCCACTTCGCACCAAAATATCTGCAATTTCAAGTGCCTGCTCACCATTATCTGGCTGTGAGAAATATAGGTTTTCAAAATCAACCCCTAATTTTTTTGCATACGCAGGATCAAAAGCATGCTCGGCATCAATAAAAGCTGCAACCCCATCACTCTTTTGAGCCTGAGCAATAATATGTAATGTTAAAGTTGTTTTACCTGATGATTCAGGCCCATAAATTTCTACAACTCTTCCTCTAGGCACGCCACCTATACCAACCGCTGCATCTAGTGAAATTGAGCCAGTAGAAATTCCATTGCATTCAACAACCACCTCTTCATTAAGCTTCATGATGGAACCTTTACCATACTGCTTTTCAATTTGTGTGATTGCTAAATCAAGAGTTTTATTATCTGATGCCATAGTTATTTCCTTTAGGTTAAATTAAACTTACTAATCCGTTTATAGTGAACTTTATCATTTATAATCCTACTTTCAAATAAAGTGAAAAAATTGATGTGAAATTCTATTGGAAAATATACAGAATTCATGAAATTCTTCACATCAATATTATTGTTAATTTCAGTTTTTTTCTTTCTAGCAACAGTAATATGAGGAGCGAACTTAGATTTAACTTTATAATTTAAATACTTTTCTAATTGGATTTGAAGCTCATAGTTAATTCGCTGAAGTTCATCTTCCCCCTTATCTAGTCCTAACCATAAAATTTGATTATTATTCCCAAATGAGCCAGTCCCGTTAACAGATATAGTAAAATCTCGGAACTGATTGATTGTTTTGTCAATTTTTTCTGAAATATCATCTATTTTATTTGGATCATGATTACCAAGGAATAATAATGTAAGATGCAAGTTATTCCCTGAAACCCAATTATATGATTTTTGATTATCGCCTAAGGTAGATCTTACCATCGAAATGATCTCAATAATTTTTCTGGGAATTTTAAATCCTATAAAAAGTCTGCTATTCATAATATTTTTTTACTGTTAGGCGAATTAAATTCAACGCAGTATCTGAAGATATTTCACGATTAATTTCCCTATCATTTATTTTAGAAATAAATTTTTTTGAAAAATATTGATCTTTAAATGATATTCCCACGTAATACAACCCTACTGGCTTATTATCAGTAGCTCCACCTGGACCTGAAATACCAGTAACAGAAACACCTAAATCTGCTTTAAAGTATTTAGCGACATTTTTAGCCATTAAAGATGCTACTTCTCTACTTACAGCTCCATATTCATTTAATAGATTGTTTGGGACTTTTAATATAAGATTTTTAATTTGATTTGAATATGCAACAACCCCACCATGAAAAATATTTGAGCTCCCATCAATATCAGTTATTTTCTTTGCTATTAATCCACCTGTACATGACTCAGCGATTGAAACCGTAATATTATTTTTAGCTAATAACTCATAGACTGCCCTTTGAATAGTATCACCATCATACCCATAGCAAAATTTATTGAGCTTGCCTAGCAACTCTTTTTCAACTTCATCTATAGACTCTTTTTCTTCTAGCTGTGCAACTCTAACATTAACGCCAGTGAAATGAGGTAAAATTGAAAATTTAAATTTATTTTTATTTTCATGAATTATATCTTCAATTTGAGTGAACAA
>CAZHKH010000021.1:0-258 GCA_964532515.1 uncultured bacterium | reverse complement strand
AATTTTTCCTGTCATTCCAAGTGCAGTTCCAATACTATTGCTAATAGGGTCAAAGTCTTTAAGGACTTCAGCTTGCGTTCTAATCCCTTCCTCTACTTTATCAAATGTATCTGACTTTGTATTTTTGTTTATTAGCTTATGAAATTTTTTCTTTAAAAAAGACAGGTGAAGTTCATTGACAATTAGCGGCACATCAAAATATGCTGATAGAGTTTTTTTTGTAATATCATCATGAGTAGGGCCTAATCCTCCTGATAT
>CAZHKH010000020.1:0-18834 GCA_964532515.1 uncultured bacterium | reverse complement strand
CAAAGCATATATCAATTCTATTTTATTTTTATCAAACCAGTTAAAACTGAAGATGATCTGATTTTTTTACCTAGCCCATCGACTATTTCTATCCCTAATTCTTTACATAATTTTGATTCAGGTATTTCATTGCTCATCCTATCTCCACCTTTTGCAAATATATCTGGATTAATGCATCTAAGAGATTCACATTGAGATTTATCTTTATCAATGGATAAAAAAACTTCATCAACGCATTTTAAGGCTGATACAATTTTTATCCTATCATCTTCTTTCATAAATGATTCACCTTTTTTAAGTTTTGCCTGTAAATCACTGTTTACTATAACTACTAATTTATCACCTAATTTTGCTGCCATCTCTAAACATTCAAGGTGCCCTACGTGCAATGGATCAAAATAACCGCTTGTTGCTACTACTTTCATAACTCTTCTCCTATTTGAAATTTATACTGATGCCCTCTATATCCCAATTTCTTCTAACTTCTATTGGTCCAACAATTTCTGAAAAAGAAACAGAATGCTGAAAAGGATCCCATTTCCCTGGGAAATATGGATAAATAATTTCTGAATCTAGTTGATAGTTACTATATACCTGTAAAAAATATTCGCCAGGAGATAGCATTTTAAATGAGAATTTATTATCAGTAGCAATAGTTCTTTTAGGCTCTCCAGTCAAAGCATTGTAAGCGACAACGATCAACTTATTATTATTATTTGTATTTATTTTTCCAAACAATCCTCCATAGCCAAACTCAACTTGGTCTTCAGTATCTACAACATTAATGCACTGATTGATAAAAACAATAGAATCATTAATATAGTTCCCAGATAAATCTTTTATGCTATTAGGCATAATGTATATAGCAGAATCACTATGAATCTCAGAAGTAATAGGAAGGATAATGCCGCTTGGTGAAATTGATAATGTTTCTAACTTATACTCTACGTTATTAATATAAGTTTTATTGAAATTTGCATCACTGTAAAAATAAAATATACTATCTAAGGGGGAATTATCCAAAGGCTCAGATATGTTGAGCGACATATTTGAATTCTGTAGCTCACACGAATTTATATATGGAGATACTGAGTCAATAATACTGGGTACTACAAATTCGAAAGGATTAGTTCTATATTTTTCAAATTGATTTTCAAATTCAAAGAAAATTTGAAGCTTGCTACCTGAAAAATTATTATCAAAGTTATTGTAGATTGAATCAATTATTCCAAGCTGACTAGTACCATCAGTAAAATCATAATTAACATAATATTGATTTATAAAATTAATTGAGGAAATATTTTTTCTTGAAATTGGTTCGCCTATGTTAAGCAAAATATTATGCTCTAAATTATTTTCATTAATAGTTAAATCACTATTTAAAATAGAAAATCTTTTTTTTGAAATATCATTATTAGGATTAAGAATAATTTGATCAACGGCAATAATAGAATAAACTCCATCACCAAGTGCGTTAAAAGAAAATTCAAAATTCTTATCTGTTTGAGTTTTTTGTATAATAACTCTTTCGGATTCATTTATCTTACATAGTCCAACTTCGTACATATCAGATTCTAAAGAATCACCAATATAATCCTTTAGGAAATTATTAATATCTAAAATTTTTCCCTTGATTAAACCTCGGGGAATTAATTCTCCAAAGGAAAAGAATAAATTTATTGGCCTATCAATTGAATTTTTATAATAATCATTTAATTCTCTAGATAAATTAATATTTAAAATTGATTCAGTGTTCCACTCATCTTTTGGTTTTATAATAATTCGTTTACCTATAATTGTAACTTTAAATTCACTATTATCTATTTTAAGAGACTTATAAACTGAATTAGGCTCAAGTGATTCATCAAAAAATAAAATAAATTTTTGAGTAGAATTTATATCTGTAGAGTAATTGCTAGGTTGCACACTAAGTAGATTTGGCCCTTTCTTATCTATATCTCCACCAGGAATTGGGCCTTGAACAGCGCAACTAACTATAAATATTAATAATATTAGAAGAGTTATTTTTTTCATGATAGAACTTAATATTTTTCTTTATTATTTTAACAACAAATTGTAGAATAAAGGTATGAAAAATCTTTCTAATTTATTCCTAATCAATATGCCACATTTAAACCAGGATCCGATTTTTGGTCAAAGCTTAATATATGTATGTGATCACAATGAAGAGGGAGCCATGGGATTAATAATTAATAAGCCATTTCAAAAAACACAATCCTCTAGTATTCTAAAAGAGATAGGATTAAAGCAAATATATAAAAGACATAGCGTCTATTTTGGTGGACCTGTATCTCCTGAAAAGGGATTTATACTACATGATTGTGATTATAAAAAAGATGAAACCATGTTAATTTCTAATACTGCCGCAATATCATATAGCGATGAAATAATAAATGATATTAAAAATGGGACTGGACCTGATATGTTTCGACTGGTAATGGGATATTCTGGGTGGGATGCCGGACAATTAGAAGATGAATTAGAAAATGGTGACTGGATGGTAATGCCAAGTTCAAAGGACTTAATTTTTTCTAAAACTGATAAAGATAAATGGAATATTGCTATATCTAATCTTGATATAAATATTAATAATTTTTCAGGTCAATCAGGTCTCGCCTAGTATACTTAAAGAGTTAACTGAAAAGATGATAAAATAATTCCAGGGCAATGAACCCCTCCTAAATCTCTTCCCCCATAAGTTCCAACGCTTGGATTTAATCTTGATTTGCTTGTTACTGATTCTAAATTTTCACCAAAAAAATTATATATAGTATCATCGAATCTCATATCTTCGATAGGTGAAACAATTTCTCCATTTTCAACCCAGAAACACGCATAGCGAGTCATCCCAGTAATCCTACCTCCTAATTGATCACTCCAATTTAAATAGTGAAGATTAGATAAATATACGCCCGTACCAAGCTCAGATAGAATATCACTTTCACTAATAGAGCCCGATGCCATGACTGGAGATCTTAGATATTCGCCCTCTGATGCAAAGTTAGATGTCAACTTATACTCATTCGCAGTCCTTGTTGAAACTAAGGTGTTTTTTAAGGCCCCGTTTATTATTAATGGTAATTTAATATCTGCTATCTCACCGTTACTATTAAAACGTGGGACTGTTCCTGATGAGAAGTCTTCTTTTAAAGAAAAACAAGGAGATAATTTCTGATTATGATCTCTCATTTTAATAAATGAACTTCTTCCTTTTCTGATTGCATTTTCACTGACTCCACCCCATGAAAACATGTCAACTAAATCAGAAACACCAGCTGAAGCTATATAGGTTCTATAGGAACCAGGATCTAGTTTTTTAGAATTTTGATCAAGCATTAATAATTTTTCTTTTGATAAATTTACGAATGCCTCATAATCACTTTGATTCCATTTGGTGCCAGCATAGGTTTCTTTAACCATTTTTTTGAGCGGGTTAATAAGTGAATAATCTAGAGAAAAGGTTTCTGTCGAAAACCAATTTTTTTGTCCAGAGCTATTTGAGTTACCTATAAACACATCACCAGATGACCAGATTCCAGTTAAATCTATACCCTGCATTACAGGTAAGAGTGAATCTATAGAATCTTTTGAAGAGAGAAGCTCTCCCTTATATTCTTCATCAAGTGAACCATAATCCTTCGGAATGACACATAGCGGATCCTCTGGAAGAGAATCAATATTATTACGTAAAATTTCAAGATGCTGAATTGCAAGTTCAAGGTCTTTTTCTGAATTACGCTGAAGAGTAAATGATATTCCTATCTTTCGATTATTTTTTATTAATTCAATACTTAATATTGTATCACTAACCGTTCCAATCTGTCTAACTTTTGCATTATTTATTCGAATAAACTCACTATTTTCTCCATTAATTGATAATGTGATATGCTCATCTGAATTCAAATTGTTCATTATTTTTTCTGATATGCTAAAAAAATATTCTTTCATAAACTCTCCTTATGCTCCTCCAAATACTTGAATATTATTAAATAGACAAGTTGGAGATGCGTGACCTACTCTAATAACTTGATTTGGTTCCCCTTTCCCGCAGTTAGGGGTACCATGCACCTCAAAGGTTGATTGATCTCCAACCATTTCAAGACTATTCCAAAAAGGAACAGTGATTGCTCTATAATTAGGGTCTCTTAATGTTTTAGTTATTTTTCCATTTTCTATTAGTTTCCCATACTCCGATCCAAATTGAAATTTATTTCTATAATCATCAATCGACCAGGATCTATTAGTTTCCATATAAACACCATACTCAACAGCTGAGATAATATCATCAAGACTAGATGTCCCTGGCTCTAAATTAAGGTTTGCCATTCTATCGATTGGAGCCCTATTCC
The DNA here is from genome assembly GCA_964532515.1 of uncultured bacterium. Taxonomy (GTDB): domain Bacteria; phylum Fidelibacterota; class Marinisomatia; order SCGC-AAA003-L08; family D37C17; genus TMED161. Next base: position 14,464 of record CAZHKH010000020.1, on the reverse strand, counting down.
ATGAACATGATCTGAAGTTTGCAACTGCAGGGATATCACTCCTTGCTTGACTTTCAAGTGCCCCTAATCCTCTTAGAAGCACTCCATCTTTAATAAGATGTTCCTTGCTCGCTTTAAATCCTCCATCATCAAATCCATAGGATGCCATTTCATTTGATATCGTAGGGTCAAAAGTTACATTCATAATATCAGATCCATACTTTAAAGTCCCAAAATCCTCTAACCCAACGAAACTCCACCCTGCATAATTTCTTTCATCTCCTAAAATTCTATCTATCTCTAATGCATGACCTATACTTTCATGAATTTGAAGCATCATTTGATCGGGAGCTAGTACAAGTGACATTGATCCAGTAGGGCATTGATCTGCTTCAATAAGCTCTAGAACTTGAGATGATACTTTATCACATTTTTCCTTAACTAAATCTTGATTGAATCTTTCAAGACCCATCTGATTCCCAGACCTCCCATCTGTTCGTGTCTGAATAATATCTCCATCTTTTGCAGTTACTGAATAGTCTGAACCCACAATATTCATTCTTTGTCTAATATCACTACCATTAGAACACGCGTAGTTTATTGTTGTTTCAACAAGCATCGCCATTGCTGTAACTGACATGATTCTATCATCTACTTTAAGCCAATCGTTTGCTTTCATTAAAATGTCATTTATTTCACCAATACTAAGAGCATCAAATGGTAGCTCTAAAGGTGTTTCATATAAACCCTGTGATTTTGGGCGTACATCTTTATTGAATGAAAAAACTGAGTGCTTAGAAGCCTTTAGCGCACTTTCAAGCGCCTTATTGGTAGCTTTGGCTATTCCATCAAAACTGAGATCAGAAGTTCCTGAGTATCCAAACTGACCATCCTTTAGCACCTCCACCATAACGCCATGATCAATGCTGCCATTATTTGAAAGAGGATTTTTATCTCTTATGACATGGTAGGTCGTATTTTCTTTGTATTCACGCAATCCTACCCAATCTGCATTGATATCCAGCCTGCTTATCATCTCAACTAAATTCATAATATCATCCTTTAAAATTGAATAAATTTAATTATTAAAATGATACAAATCTATCTGTTTTTAATCTTCGAGAATTAAAAAGAAATTATTAAGTTAACCTCTATTTCAATTTAGTTTATCTATTAGGAGAGATTTTTATGTTTAAAAATAAAAATGTTATTTTATTTTGTATGTCCACTATTCTATTATTTGGATTTTTATATTCTGGGAAGTATTCTTTTAAACCTAAGCCAACCACAGATAAGCCTATTGCGCTTAAAGACTCAAAAGAAGATGGTGGGATAGGATTTGAAGAAATTGCTGAATCAATGGGCTGGTCAACGAATGATTCACCAAATTCAAATGGAGATCCAGATGCCATAAAAGGTGGAAATTTAACAATGCTGGGTGGCCAAGAATACCCTAATACATTTAGAGATATTGGGAAAGACAGCCGGCATCAAATCAATAGTCTTATGAATGGCCTTCAAAATGAACCTCTACTAGGTTTTGATTATGAAAACTTAGAATGGGAACCTATCATTGCAACTCACTGGAAAATATCAGATGACTCCTTAACCTACTGGTTTAGGATAGACCCAAGAGCAAGATGGGCAGATAAAAGAGAAATTATATCAGAGGATGTCGTTGCCAACTTTAAACTTTTAATTGACCCTGGCCATGAAGATCCAAATGTTGCAATGTACTACGATGAATTACTTGAAATCCCAGTGGCGGAGACTAAATATATTGTTCGTATTACAGCTAAAAAGAAAGATTGGAGAACATTTAGAGCGGCGGCTGGTCTTTATCCAATGCCATCATATTATTTAAATAAAATTGATGGAGCTGGTTTTATAGAAAAATATAATTTTTCATTTTTACCTGGATCTGGGCCATATAGATACGATAAAAATAGTTCAAAAGAAGGGAATGAAGGATATATTATTCTAAGAAGAAATGATACCTATTGGGCAAAAAATCATACAAGGAATATTGGAATCAATAATTTTGAAACAATAAAATTTATTTTTATTGAAGATGAAAATCAGCAGGTAATCAGCTTCATGAATGGAGATTATGATATCTATCCATGGTCAAGAGCACAGTGGTGGGTTGAAAAATTTACTCCTGAAAAATACAATGAAATAGATAAAGGCTGGGTACAAAAAGTTAAAATATTTAATTATCTTCCCAAGGGACCCTCTGGAATTGTTTTTAATACACAGAAATATCCATATGATGATATAAAAGTAAGGAAGGCTCTATCTTATTTATTTGATGTGGATAAGCTAAACAAACGACTTTTCTTCAATGAGTATGTTAGGCTAAATACATTCTTCTATGGAACCCCTTATGCGAATCCAGAGAATCCTTACATGAACTACAATCCACAAAAAGCACTTGAACTTCTAAATGATGCTGGTTGGAAAAGGAATGAAGGGGAAGCGTGGCTTAAAAATGATACAGGTGATATATTTGAATTTAAATTTATCATCTCACCTGGAGGAGAACGAATTTATACAACATACCAAGAAGATTTAAAAAAAGTTGGAATAAAAATGGAATTTGACCAGCTTGATGGAAATGCCGCTTTTTCAAAAAAAATGAAAAAAGAATTTGAAGTTTCAAGCCAAGGGTGGACCGCCGGTTTTTTCCCTAGTCCTGAGGGTATGATGCATTCTAAATATGCAAAGCAAATTGAGGTAACTAACATTACTTCAATGAGCGATCCTTATCTAGATAAACTTATTGAAATATACAATGGTGAGTGGGATGCAAAAAAAAGAGTTTCTATTGCGCATAAGATAGATCGTATCGCAGTGGATCTATATCACTATGCCCTAGGATGGACTTCCCCCTATGGAGCTCGAATGATGTACTGGAACAAGCTTGATATGCCAGAGAAAGGATTATACTACGCAGGTGGATGGCAAAGTCCAATAACCTTGTGGTGGGTAGATCCAAAAAAAGAAAAAGATTTAATTAATGCAAGAAAGAATAATATAGAGCTACCTGATGAGCCAAGTCTCATTGATCATTGGAATAGAAGGTAAATAAAGATATACAGTGTTTGATTATATAATTAGAAGATTGCTACTCATGATCCCAACATTTTTTGGGACAACTCTCCTGGTATTTTTAATACTTCAGCTGGTTCCTAGTGGGCCATTCGAGCAAGCTGTTATGCAAATTAAATTAGCTAAAATGCAGAGTGGAGAAGCTCAAGCATCAGAAATGTCTGATGATACAACAATGGAACTATCTCCAAAAGTTCTTGATAAACTTCGAAGGCAATATGGATTAGATCAACCTATTTGGAAACGTTATCTTATATGGCTTGGATTAGCAAAAAAAGAGATTAAGAATAAAGAAATTGAAATTGGAGTTCCATTTAGAGAGACAATTAAAATTCTTGGCGAAGGTGAATATGTGTCAATATCGCTTCAACGATGGGTCTTTGTATACCAAGAAGAAAATGGTGATCTTATTGTTCTTGAAAGTCCTGAAGGAACAGATTTTGAATGGATTACAGATAGATATGATGTTCTTCCAGATCCTGAGTATATTGAAAATTGGGAAAAATCTAATTGGATAATTAATGATAATGTTGAAAATGATGAAGGGATTCTTACTTTAATAAAGGAAAAACGACAGGGGGTATTCACTGGCTATCTAGGAGAATCATCAAAACATAAAAAAGATGTATCTACTCTTATATGGGATAGAATTCACATATCATCATTCTTGGGTATTACAGGATTTATTCTTTCATATTTAGTATGCATTCCTCTTGGAATCATGAAAGCTTTAAAGCACGGATCCAAATTTGATATAATTTCAAGTGGCTTAGTTTTTATCGGTTTTTCAATTCCAGCATATGCATTTGGTGTACTTATGCTGTGGGTTTTTTCTACCTCTGCTGTATTTGATGCTCCACTACTTCCAAGCAGAGGATGGCGACCAGAAGATTGGGAACAATTAACCCTAATGGGTAAAATGATTGGTCAACTGAAACATGCTTTTCTTCCAACGCTATGCTATATGCTAGGATCATTTGCTGGGCTAACTGTACTAATGAAAAATTCATTAATGGAGAATCTAAGTCAAGATTATGTTAGAACAGCTTTCTCTAAAGGTCTAAGCGAAAAAACTGTAATTGTCTATCATGCAGTAAGAAATTCATTAATTCCCTTGGCAACGGGTATTGGTGGATTGATTGGCATGTTTTTAGCAAGTTCATATTTGATTGAAAAAGTTTTTGGCATTGATGGCATTGGAATGCTCACCTTTAAAGCAATTGGGTCAAGAGACTATGGAATTATAATGGGATTTGTAGTTATAGCTACGATTATTAGACTTATAGGAAATCTTATTTCAGATCTTTGCTATGCCCTCATTGATCCAAGGATAAGGTTTAAATAATGAGCACCAATACATCAGAATCTATTTTTCAAAAGCGTATTAAACGTTTTAAATCAATAAAGCGTGGTTACTACTCTCTAGTTCTTTTAATTGCATTTTATATTATATCTCTTCTTGGGCCACTATGGATGAACAATAAACCTCTAATGGTTCGATATGCAAATCAGACTTGGGATAAAGGGGAGTCATTTCAAGATTTAAATAACAATAAAATGTATGACAATGATGAGCCCTTTAAAGATAAAACTCGGTATTATTTCCCTGCAGTTTGGGATTTCTTAGATTTTATTCCAGGGGTAAAATATCCATTATATGAATCAGATAAATTTAATCAAAATATTATTGATGTAGAGGTTGACTTTAGACAATTAAAAAAAGAATGCTATAAACAAGGAAATGGAAATTTTGTAGTTATGCCATTATACCCATATCATCCCCATGAAGATCTAAAGGATAAGCTCGATGAAGAATTTGATGATTTAAATAATAATGAGACTTATGATATAGGAGAACCATTTATTGATGAGAATGGAGATGGAATTTGGAACTCTAAAAACCCTCCAACACTTCCAGATGGCTTCAGTGGAAGACACTGGCTAGGAACAGATAATACTGGAAGAGATGTGTTTACACGACTAATAGATGGATATAGAATCAGTATAACATTTGCTATCATTGTAACAACATTAAGCTATATTATTGGAGTATTAATTGGAGGTCTACTTGGATACCTGGGTGGAAAATTTGATCTTTTTGGAGTAAGATTGATGGAAGTTTTTAGCGCTGTACCATTTTTATTTACTATGATGATTTTAGGTAGTTTTATGCAACCAAATATTTTTCTACTCGCTACAATGGCTGTATTTTTAAAAGGTTGGATTGGAATCACTTACTTTATTAGAGGTGAATTTTTTAGAGAAAAAGCGAGGGACTATGTCTCAGCAGCTGTATCTATGGGAGCATCTAATTTTAGTGTTATGTTTAAGCATATACTGCCTAATTCTTTAACACCCATAATTACATTTGCGCCTTTTGCAATAATTGGAGATATTTTTTTACTAGTATCATTAGATTTTTTAGGTTACGGATTAAAGCCTCCAACATCAAGCTGGGGTAATCTATTGGCTCAAGCATCTGAGAATTTAGATAATTGGCATATGTTGATATTTCCCATTATAGTACTGACAATATCAATTTTTATGATAACTTTTGTTAGCGAGGCAATTAGAGAGGCTTTTGATCCAAAAGTTTATTCAAGATTAAAATAATGAAAAATAAATTAATAGAAATAAAAAACTTAAAAACATATTTTTATACAGAAGCTGGTACTGCTAAAGCAGTTGATGATGTGAGCTTTGACATATATGAAGGAGAAGTCCTTGGAATTGTTGGAGAATCCGGTTCAGGGAAATCTGTGACGTCACTTTCTATTAATAGACTTATTCCAAATCCTCCCGGAGAGATAGTCGATGGGGAAATATTATACAAGAAAACAGATCTTTTGAAACTATCTTATGATGAAATGAAAGATATTAGAGGAAAAGAAATTGCAATGATTTTCCAAGAACCTATGACATCTCTCAATCCAGTTCTTAGAATTGGAAAACAAATGAATGAGGTTCTTCTAAAACATGAAAATTCAACAAAAGAAGAAGCCACTCAAAAAAGTATAAAAATGTTAGAAGCAGTGGGTATTCCAGATCCAGAGAAAAGAATCAATGAATATCCTCATCAATTTTCAGGTTGAATGTTACTGCGAGTATTTATTGCTAAGGCTCTACAATGTATTCCATCATTACTTATTTCTGATGAACCCACCACTGCACTTGATGTTACTATTCAAGCGCAGATATTGGATTTAATGATGGATCTTAAGAATCAAAGAACGGATGCTGCAATTTTACTTATAACCCATGATCTTGCTGTCGTAGCAGAAACATGCGATAGGGTGATAGTTATGTATGGAGGTGAAATTCAGGAAATTGCTCCAATCAATGAATTATTCCAAAATCCATTACATCCTTATACAAAAGCTTTAATGCAGTCTATGCCAAGTTTTGAAACTAAATCTAAAAGACTAAAAGCATTGAAAGGAATGGTCCCCTCAATTATTGGAATGGGAGATGGATGTAAATTCTGTTCTCGATTTGACCCAAATGAATGTCCATGCAAAGGAACTAAAATGAATCAAGAGTTAATTCAAATCTCATCAACTCATTTTGTTAGATGTCATAAGGATTTATTAAATGGATAAACCAATTCTCAAAATTAGAAATTTAAATGTTGAATTTCCACTCTTTGGAGGAATTCTACAGAGAGAAGTTTCACATGTTCATGCTGTTAAAAATTTGCATGTAGATATCTCCGAAGGAACAACCATGGGAATTGTTGGCGAGTCTGGTTCTGGAAAATCTACATTAGGAAAGGCAATATTAAATGTTCTTAAATTAACTGCTCCAGATGTAAGGGTTACTGGTGAAATTTTGTTAAGAATAAATGATACTTACATCGATCTTTTATCATTAAATAAAAGAGAAATATTAGAATATAGACCAATGCTACAAATGATTTTTCAAGATCCGTTTTCATCGCTTAATCCTCGAATGATTGTTAAAGATATTATTAAAGAGCCCCTTGATATACATACAAACCTATCAGAAGAAGAAAAAAAGGATAAAATTGATTGGCTACTGAAAAAAGTAGGTTTATCTACAGAGCAATCAAGTAGATATCCACATGAATTTTCTGGTGGACAAAGACAAAGAATAGGAATTGCACGAGCACTAGCTACAGAGCCAAAAATTATTATTGCAGATGAACCAGTATCTGCTCTAGACGTATCAATACAAGCCCAAGTCATCAATCTAATGATGGACCTTCAGGATGAATTTAATTTAACTATTTTATTTATTGCACATGATTTATCAGTGGTAAATCATATGTGCTCTGATATTGGAGTAATGTACCTAGGTGAAATTGTTGAGTTGAATACTACAGAACAAATTTTCAATCATCCAGAGCACCAATATACGAAAACACTTCTTGCGGCTATCCCCCAACCAAATCCAGATGGACGAGAAGAGCGTATAAAAAAACGTAAAGAATTAAGTTAATAATAAATGATTAGTTCTCATATTATATCTGCTAAATCATTAATTAGTTCAGATAGCCAAAAGCTAATTAATCGGTTTGCTAATACTAATCCATCCATCAAAGAAATTTCAGAATTTTTAATAAAAGAATTTTTAATTGATATAACATTAGATAAAGATATTATTGCTGGATTTGATCATGACTGGTCAAATATGCCTGGTTATGCAGATGCTCTATGTAGACCTAAAAATACGTTGGAATGTTCGATTGTAATGAAATTGTGTAATCTATTAAAAATTCCAATTACAATCTCTGCGGGTAGAACAAATTTAACCGGTAGTGCCACACCCCTAGGTGGAATCATTTTATCTATTTCTCAAATAAATTCCATCGATAGCATAGATATTCAAAATAAAAAAATAACAGCATCTCCTGGAGTATACCTTGAAGAAATACGCGACTATGTCCTTAATGAATCAAAGCAAAAACTAATATTTCCGGTTGATCCAACAAGCAGAAAGGAAGCGATGCTGGGAGGAGCAATATCATGTAATGCATCAGGGTTTACTCCTGGTGAAAAAGGTGCCATGAGATATTGGGTTAGTGGTTTTGAAATTATTCTCTCAAATGGAGAAATTATAAAAGCAAATAGAGAACAATATATTTCCAAAGATGGTGAATTTATTATTAATTATTCAAATGGCGATAAAACCAAAGTTGTAATCCCTACATATGATAGGGTAGAAATAAAGAATGCAAGTGGGCCCTTTTCAGCATCAGATGGAATAATAGATTTTATTGATCTTATTGTTGGAAGTGAGGGACTTTTTGGCTGTATTGTTAGTGCGACGCTCAATCTTGAAGATAGACCCTCAGATTATTTAAATTTATTTATAAAACTAAAAAATGAAAATGATGCTCTTAGACTTTATTTAGATTTTAGCAATTATTTGTCGGGGGATATGAGCACTTTATCTGGCTTTGAATATTTTGGGGAAAATTGTTCATCCTATATGATTCATCAAGAATATTTATTTGATTATGATTTTACTGTTGGAGTTTATGTTCAAATTCCCATATATAACGAAGAAATAGACTCTATTATTGAAAAATGGTATGATATTTTAATGAATCTTGAATACATCACTAAAGATGAACAAATTTTATCACTTAATGAGCCTCGTAGTTGGAAAACATTTTTTGAAGCTAGACATTCAATGCCTGCAAATGCACTTCAAAAGGCAAAAGAATATAAAATAAAAAGTATTATTACAGATACTATTGTCCCTCCAGAGTCATTCAGTAAATTTATCAAAGAAACACACACATTAATTCAGGATAATAATATTGATTATTTATTGTTTGGGCATTTAGGTGACTGCCATCTTCATTTTCATTTAATACCAAATTCAGATAACGAGAAAGATGCAATTGATTGTTATCATAAAATTATCCAACTATCTTCTAAACTTGGTGGGGTTTACTCTGCTGAGCATGGAACAGGTAAAAGAAAGCGACAAGACTTTATTGAATGCTATGGAAATGCCGCTGCAAATCAAGTGAAGAAATGTAAAGAGGGTTTTGATCCGAAATTTTTGTTAAATCCTGGGAATGTTATAGAGAAATAAAAAAAGCGAAGATAATCTTCGCTTTTTTTAAAGTTCTAATTTGCTGTTAATTATTTATTTCATTAACATCATTTTTCCACTTAACGATACATCCTTTCCATGGAGAGTATATACATATAGACCAGAAGAAACATCTAATCCATTAATATCTTTCCCATTCCAGGACACACTGTGATTTCCACGATTTATTTTATTATTAATTAATGTGTTTATTAATTTTCCAGATATATCATACACATTAATCATTATATGATCATCAGAAGGAATAGAAAATAAAATCGTTGTACTTGGATTAAATGGATTTGGATAATTCTGAATTAAATTATATTCAGTTGGATATAAACCATCAGAATCTAACTCTAGTGTAATATGATATAGCTCATTATTTGACCAAGCAGGAATTTCTCCAGTTAATAAATGCTCATCCCCATCAGAATCAATCCATACAAGCTGAGGGACATCTCCAACCTGACAATATCCAGAAGTGGACATTCCATCATATCCCATTGCTGGGATATCTGTAAATAATCCATTCCACTGTCTCGATCCAACTAACACTCCATTATTGTACGCTAAAATCCAATCTCCATTTTTTATGTCAGCATCTGTATCTTCAATAAAATAGAATGCCTGCTCAGTAGACTGAGTAAATTCATATGGGGTATCTGGCTGTTCATTTGTAGTAGTTCTATCGCTTGATGCGTTAGATAAATCATAAGAAAAATCAAATCCAGCATCTACCTTAGCCCAGTATCCCTTTGTGCCTTCAAACTCACTTAAACTACCAACCCATCCAAGAACTGGGTTTGGACTAGCGGCGACGCCCTCACCAATAACACCTGTAAAAAATTCTTCTACATCATCAGGGATACCATCACCAATTCCAACTGACCCAGGAATTGGAAATGATATTAAATTTGCACCGTAATGCAGATTGTATAATAGCTCTGGATCTGATGGTATGGCATCGATAATTTCTATTGGCATTGCACTATTTAGCTTAATCCAATATCCAGATGTGCGTTCAATCTCAGATAGACTTCCAACCCAACCAAGAACCGGGTTTGGGCTGGCTGCAACACCTTCGCCTATCACGCCTGTCACAGCATCGCCAAGAGATTCCATGACATTTCCAACTGACACATCTTCTGGAAGTGCATGAAAACTTACTAGGTTTGCACCATAATGCATTTCGATGCTATATGAAGTCGTACAACTCTGATTTCCAACAAGCATATCAATATCAATAAATTCTAAATTGGAAAACCCTAAGCTTGCTTCACTCTCTGGACACGCATCAATAATAATATTTTCAGATGCATCATATATTTTAAATGTTGGGATGTCTCCAGTTGTTAGATATCCAGCAGAATAATCTTCTCCATCAGAACCCATCGCTGGGACTGTTGTATATGCACCATCCCAAGCAATATTTCCTACACATATATCACCATTAAATGTCGCAATATAGTCCTGACCAATTTCAAGTGATTCACCATCAATATTTGCATCTATGACAAAGTAAAATGCCTGGAGGGTTGATGAATTATAGGTAAATTCTTCAGGCGCTTGCGCAGGGTACTCGCATGACCCATCATCTACATTTGCATCTGAATTATAGTTGTCGGCATCTTCATCTGTGCATCCTTCAACAAATTCTGGTAATCCCTCTTCAATTTCTTCCTCAACTTCTGAAACAGTACTCTCAATATCTTCTTCAGCTGTTTCAGGGTCAAAATCAGTTTCAGCTAATTCTTCTTCAGTTAGAGTTACCGTAAAGTCTATGGTAACCTCAACATCTCTTGTCTCAGAAAACTCTATATTTGTAACCTCAACGGTTCCATCAGGTAACCCAAGCTCAACTTCCATATAACTTTCAAAATCTTCTTCAAATTCTTGAAGTTCTTCTTCGTCTTCTATAATCTCATCAAGAGTTGTAGTAAGCTCTAATTCTATATACACCTCACAAGTTGATCCATCCCCATCACACACACCACAATCATCAACCTCTGCTTCTCCACCACACTCACCTGCACAATCATCATACAGACAGGAGCCATCATCTGTATTGGCTTCAGAATTAAAATTACAAGCTTCAGAATCCAAGCATCCATAAACTGGGTCAGGATAATTAATCTCTAATTCTGAAATAACCGTAAAAAAATCACCAAACTCTCCTCCATTATCAATAACTAACTCAGTATCAAGGACAATATTTTCACTTTCATCGTAGACTTTTATTATGACAGGGTTTCCATCCACTGCTCCATTAAGTATTGGACCATTAAAATCAGATAAATCTAGGGACATAATTGCTGCAATATCCAATACCGTGCCTTGTTCATTGGCTTCACCGTTCCACACTCCAGCACCAACTAGTACCTCGCCGTACTGCACATCTGTACTAGTGTTACAGCCATCTTCTGGAATACAGCTTTCAAGAACTCCAGCTGAATCAAAAACACCAATTTGATCTCCAATATCTAAACCAGTAACAGAATCTAAGAAAACTACCAGATGACTTTCTCCTGTTGAGTTGATTGTAACTTCAAATTGACCAAAAACTGATGAAAAAAGCATCAATGTAATAAGTCTCTTAATCATAAAAATATCTCCTTCAAATAAACTTCCTCTGACAATGAAATCAATATTCATCACCAGAGGAAGTTATTATGTCTTTTTGTTAACAGATGTTAACTAAATCACATTATTTAACAAGCATTACCTTGTTAGAGCTAACAAGATTATTATCAACCACTAATCTGATAATATAGATACCAGAGGCGTGGTTATTTGCATCCCATGTGCTCTGCTTATAACCAGGAGCTGCATATCCTTGGCTAATTACTTCCACTAGCTGACCATTTGTATTATATACATCTAGTCGATGACTTCCAAAATCCTTCATTGTCCACTCAATGGTAGTACTTGGATTAAATGGATTTGGATAGATTTTACTTATAGAAAATTCCTGAGGAACTTCCATCTCATCATTATCTAGGTCATGACTGAATGTAATACACTCAGATCCAGCTTCTATCTCAATGCCAGATGGATCAGAGAGAACAATATTTTCAAAACACACTTCTGTATCATCTACTGAACTATCGGCTGTAATCTCAACTATTGCCCCACTTCCTGGTGCAATTGTAGCTCCAGTAAGAGAAAATGCAATCACAGTACCACTTGCATTTGCACTGACCATGTATCCATCTGTTCTATCTGTTTCTGATGCAGAATCAATTGAGAAATTATCTGGACTATCAACAAGGTCAAACTGGAATCCAGCTACATCAACTGTATTGGTCATATGTACCTCAAATACAGTATCTGAAACCTGAACCATTGATAGATTTGCATCGCACGCGGTAGAGATACTCTGTCCCTCACCTTCCCAGAAATAGGCAAGACCATTACTATCAGAAAATACCGTTCCTGTCGCATCATCTGAGAAATTAAGGTCAAAACTACCACAGCCGGCATCAGCATTCACTTCAAATGTAACTTTTATGATGTCTCCACTGCCAGCATCAAGTGTTGCTCCAGTTAAGCTAAACCAAAGTATCGTCGCCACTCCATTAAAATCAGAGCTGAAACTATTTAGATCCTCTGATGCTAAAACACCAAGTCCTTCAACATTAGTCATCGTCACTGATTCAGGGAGGTCCTCAAGTACCAACTGAATTCCTGCTACCGTTGAAGGATTTTCCCATGAAATTGTGACATCAAATGTATCGCCTGCAGCGTAAACCCCATCAACATCGCTCATACTAAGCTGAATAAAGTCCATTGGCTGGGCAGAGGCTTCATTTGAATATGCAGACTCTGTCTCTTCAAACTGTGATGTCACTACATAGTAATACATATCACCATTTGTTAATCCAGTGTCTGTATAGGTGTCAACCTCACCCAACACATTTGCTACCAGAGCATAGTCACCGCCACTTGTGGATGATCTGTAAACATTATAACCCACAAAATCTTCTTCACGATCATTTGTGTGTGGTGTACCATTATAAAACTCTTTTGACTCTCCTGAAGGATTGTTGTCTGCTCTATCACAGTATCCATTTGGATCATCACACTCAACGCCTTCACAGTCGCCGCAGTCACATCCAAACTCCTCACAGGTAAAGTAGACTCCAAAAGTTCCATCATCACAGAAGCCATCGCCAACCCAACTTAGAAGAGTTGGATCAAAGCAAATGTCCTGACAGTCTAGCATTCCAGTTGCTCCGCCTCCAAGGTCACACTCATCACCAGGACCAAGCTGAACCACAACCTCATCCCAATTCAATACTACTTCAGTATCACCTGGAGAGGCTTCTAGATTCTCTGGAACTGGAGCCTCAAATGGAACCGGTGTAGCAGAGGCTTCATTTGAATATGGAGATTCAAGATCATTCCCATCAATCCCTTCATAAACAGCCGTTGCCACAAAGAAATACTCAGTACCATTCTCTAAACTGGAAACCGTGTAGCTAAACGTTTCTGCACTTGTGTTTCCAACATGCGCATAATCTCCTGAAATAGTTCCCATATAGATATTATATGATAAAACCTCTTCACGTGTCTGATTATTCCCGCTACCTGCGTTAGAATAATCTCCCAACTCACCAGTGTCTTTAGAGTCTGGTGTCACTGAGTATGGATAGTCACTTGAAACACGGTTATACTGATTTAAATAGCTAAATTTCTCTTCATATGAGCTGCTATTATTTGACATAAATCCACCACAGTCACCACCATCATTATCATAGCATGTCAAATCACAGCCATACTGCTGATCTTCGCAATCTGGATAGCCATCACCAATCCACGATTCAGGGCAGCAATCACCATCACCTGAGCAATCATCTACCATACCTGGTTGCTCATCGCATGGAACACTATCAGATGCACAATCCTCTGGACCGGTAGCTGCTTCAGCTACGGCAGATTCAACTGGAGGAGATTGACTTGAATTGGCCACCACAAACTGATAGGCTTCATTTGGGCCAAATCCATAGAACAATAGTGTTGGACCAGGGAACGTTCCAAAGTTTCCTCCATTCTCATATGGAGAGTCCACGCCCCAATAAATATCAGTAACAGGACAATCACCTTCCCATGAAAGCATAAAATAGTGAGAGGAGGTGCCATCGGATGCATTGTAACATGGGTCCTCTACACCATCGCCATCAAGGTCAACAGACCCTGAAACTGAAAAATTAGTAATCTCTGTGCATGGAACTATATCAACTCAATGGCCATAAGGGACATCTCACTCAAATCCACAATCCATGCAGACACATCCAAAAACTTCGCA
>CAZHKH010000019.1:0-19145 GCA_964532515.1 uncultured bacterium | reverse complement strand
CAAGTATAAATAAATTTAATTATAATAAATTAAATGCAAGCCTAAGCTCTCTTGAATTGGAAATTAATTTAGAATCAGCTCTAGAGGTAAATGGATATAAAAAAATAACTAATACAAACAGTAACCATACTGTTGATACTGGATTTCCAGAGCTTCCAACTCATACAACTTTTTATCAGGTTAACCCTAATGTAGAGTATGAAGTAGAATTAGTGGTCCACGATAGCTATATCGTGGAAGATATGATAATTTATCCACATCAAGGGTCTAGCAAAGAGAGTGATCCATTTTTAATTAACAGTGAATTTTATTCATCAAGTGATGTCTATCCAGAAAATAATTTAATTTCATCAGAGAGAATGCATTCTAGAGGATTTGACCTTATTTCAATTCAGGTCGTTCCCTATAATTTTTATCCTGAAACAAATACACTTGAAGTATTTACTAATATAGAAGTTCTCATTCATGAAGTGGGAGAGAGAACTGAAGATGTTAATTTAACTACAAAAAGATCTAGGGTATTTGATTCTTTGCTTAAAGATTATGTAATTAATTTTGAATTATCAGATCGACGTGAAGATTATCAGAACCCTTCAATCTTATATATATGTGGGGGTAACTCTGAATCAAATTCTTATTTTCAAGACTTGGTAGAGTGGAGACATCAGCAAGGATATATTGTAAACACAGCATCGCTAAGTGAAACAGGAACCACCGCAAGTTCAATAAAAAATTATATACAAAATGCATACTATGATTGCGAAAATCCACCAGAGTATGTCGCGTTTGTAGGTGACGTTGGTGGATCTTACTCTGTCCCAACTTTTTATGATGGTTTTGGACATAACTCTTATGGCAATGACTGCGAAGGAGATTTGCCATACTCTCAACTGGATGGAGATGATTTTCTTCCTGAGGTGATTGTTGGAAGAATATCAGTTAGAAGTAGCAATGAAATTGGGGTTGTAGTTGCAAAAACATTAGCATACGAAAAAGCAAGCTATATAGGTGCAACTGGCACAGATTGGTATGAAACCGCAGCGCTAGTTGGAGACCCATCAAGTTCAGGACAATCAACAATTCACACTAATCAGTATATCGATAATCTGATGCAAAATCATGGATTTGAAGATGTAAATACAGCATACTCTGGTAACTACGATGGATTTATGGAGGATCAGCTTGAAGATGGAGTTTTATACATGAACTATAGAGGCTATCTTGGTGTTAGTGGATTTGATGGAAATGATATAAACGGCGCCAATAGTGGCTACATGACTCCATTTGCTACCATCCTAACCTGTGGAACTGGATCATTTGCTGAGGACAATACATGTATATCTGAAGCGATGCTTCGATATGGATCAGTCTCAAATCCGAAAGGTGCTGTTGCAGCGGTTAGCACGGCAACATGGAACACCCATACTTTATTTAATAATGTAGTTGCAATGGGAATGTATGATGGGATTTTCTCTCAAGATCTCCCAACCACTGGCCTCGCTCTTGCGAGTGGGAAGCTTGCACTTCTTCATACCTATCCAACAAATAGTGGAGAAAGTTGGGTGGGAGCCTTTACTCAGTGGAATAATTTAATGGGAGATCCTGCTGTTCTACTTTGGACCGATACCCCATCTTCATTTACTGTTGAGCATGAAAACTTCCTTAATGTTGGTTCTAATGTGTTAGATATAGCTGTTAGAGATGAATCAAATCAGCCGGTCAGTGATGCGTGGGTGACTATACTCAAAGGGAATGATGAAATTTTTGAGACTATGCTGTCTGATGAAAGTGGAAATGTTTCATTTAATTGGGATGGTTCTACTGGAGTTGGAGATATTACTTTAACAATTACAAAAAGAAATTTTATACCTTACCAGCAAAATATTTCAATTCAAGATACAGGGGATCACATTGATATTAGTAATGTAGTTATCGATGATAGCTTTGGTGGGAATAATGATGGGTCCCTTAGCCCGGGAGAATATGTTGAGCTACATCTTAATTTAACAAATATAGATAGCAACTATCTTACTAATATTACAGGATACATCGAATCAGATAATGAAAATGTGTTAGCTGAATCAAATACCGTTATATTTAATAATATTGCCTCTGGTCAATCAACTTTAAATTCATATGACCCATTCTATTTAACTTTAGGATATAGTGCTATTAATGAAGAAGATATAAATGTTCGATTAAACTTAAATATCGATGGGACAGATCATATTATCTATATCCCTGTTAATGTAGTCGGTGGAAATATAAATATAACAGACTATGATAGCGATGGAAATGAAATTTCAATAGGTGAAATTAATGAGCTTGATATTACTATTAGAAATGATGGTGAAATTGCAATGCAAAGCTTGACTATTGAGCTATTACCCTTTGAAAATTTAGTGACAGTGCCATCCTCATTGATTTATGTATTTCAAATAGCTCCAGGTGAAGAGCAAAATATTGGGCCATTTCAAGTAAATGTAAGTGATCAGGCTATTGCTGGAACAATTGTACCAATGGAGTTTGTTATTTCAAGTTCTGATGGCCTCCTTCAAAGCCAGTTAGTTAATATTCAACTAGGGCTAGTAACTGTTCATGATCCGCTAGGTCCTGATGCATATGGATATTATATATATGATAGTGGAGATACTACCTATGATATAGCGCCAATATACGATTGGATAGAGCTTGATGATGGTATGGGTACCGAGATGAGCTTTAATGATAGTGGTGATGGAAACGGCTCTAATCTTACTGAAGTTTTAGATTTACCTTTTACATTCAAATTCTATGGCATTGAATACAATCAGATTACCATTGCAGTTGATGGATATATGTCATTTGGTGATCATGAAGTAGCCTGCCATAGAAATTATCCTATCCCTGGGCCAGGAGGGCCATCACCTATGATCGCTCCATTCTGGGATGATCTTAAAACAGGATCTAGTGGTGATATATACCACTACCTAAGTAATGAAATGGTTATCATACAATGGGACTATCTGCGAACATATGAAAATAATAGTAGAGAAACATTTCAAGTGATATTATATAACTCTGAATATTCAGATTATGAAACCATTACAGGTGATGGGGAAATTAAAATTCAATATTATGACTTTAATAATACCAGTAGTGGAAATTGGGGTGGCTATCCTCCATTGCATGCAGCCTACTCAACTATTGGCATGAAAAATCATTTAGGTGATACTGGCCTTCAGTATTCATATAATAATATTTATCCAACTGCAGCGATGCCCTTAAGCGATGGCGAAGCATTATTTATTACCACTGGAGAAGCAAATAATTATCTTATAGGTGATATTAATGCCGATGCATCTATTAATATCCTTGATGTTGTTCAACTGGTAAATATTGTATTAGGATCTATCATCCCATCAGGATATCAAATGATTGTATCTGATCTTAATGGTGATGGAGATATAAATATTTTAGATGTTGTTCAACTTGTAAATATTGTATTAGGAACTTAATTTAGTTTAAATACTCTGCTTTGTCTTAGCTTGTCAACAATTATTACTCCATTGGGGACTAGTATCAATGTTATAAATGTCGAGAATAAAACTCCGAATCCCAATGAAACAGCCATTGGAATTAAGAATTGAGCCTGTAAACTTTTTTCTAATAATAGTGGTGTTAAACCAACAAAAGTAGTAATAGAAGTTAAAAGAATTGGTCTAAATCTAGCCTGGCCAGATTCTATTGCTGCATCTTGAATAGAGTATCCCTTCCTGTGATATCGATTAATAAAATCAACCAAAACTAAACTATCATTAACTACAACTCCAGACAACGCTACAATGCCTATTGTAGATAGGATAGTAAAATTCATTCCAAGTAGTAAATGACCAATGATGGCACCAATGATACCAAATGGAATTGCTGACATTACAACAAGTGGCTGTATGTAGGATCTAAATGGAATCGCCAATAGAATGTACACCAATATCAATGCAAGTAAATAATTATTGCTTAATGATTCTAAATTTTCATTTTGCTGTTTCTGCTCACCCTCTAGAGAGTAGCTAACATATGGGTATTCTTGAAGAAGCTTAGGAATAAAATTATCTTCTAAATTTCTAACAATCTCATTGCTATTTGCTTTTGAGATGTCTACATCTGCTGTTATATTAATAGCTCTTTTTCGATCAATTCGAGTAATGGATGGTGAGCTTATAGATTCCTCTATTTTACCAACTAACTTAAATGGAATTTCACGCCCATCAGGTGTCCTTATAAACATATTTTCTAAATTTGATATTTTTTGTCTCTCTTCTTTAGGGTATCTAATATTTACCTTTATTTCATCTCTTCCTCTTTGAATTGTTTGTATCTCTTGACCATAAAATGCCTGACGTACTTGGTTTGCCAATGAAAAATTTGTTATTCCATAATTTTCTGCTTCTGGTAAAATGCTAATATTGAGCTGATCTTTACCATCACTATAAGAATCCTTAATATCAAAAACTCCTACATAGTTTTTTAAGTGATCTTTAATCTCATTGACAGCAGTATTAAGATCTTTAAAATCTAATCCTGTTAATTGAATATTGATAGGTTCACCTGGATCAAACAAAGAAGCTGTGAACTGAATATCTTTTGCTCCTAAAATATCCCCTGTCTCCTGTCTCCATTTATTAACCACATCACTTACTGCTATTTTTCTTTTTTCACCGCTAATAAGTTCAGCCCATATATACCCTTTATGTGAACTAAATCTATACACACCGCTTCTCCCTCCCGGACCAGTAGATTGACCTGAAGTATTAATGCTTTCCATCCCAATAGATGTGAGTGTATTTACAAAGAGTTTTTGATTGATGTTATCCTGAAAATATTGATCAGTCACAACCGCTGCTTTTTGAATTTTATCTATTGCATCATTTGTCATATCAATAGGTGTCCCTAAAGGAAATGTAACCTCAACCATGATAACCTCAGCCTCAATAGGTGGGAAAAAACTAAATTTTAACCACCCGCCACCAATAAGACCTATATTGATAAGCAAAACAAAAATAAAAATAGCTACAGTTAAAAATGGATTTTTAACTGATTTCATTAGTAATGGTCTATATTTATTTTTAATGAAATTCTTTAAAGTTGTTTCTATCTTTGATTGAAAAATTTCCCATCTTGAAGATATCCGCTCTATCCATTTAATCTTAGATTTTTTTGTTTTCATATGAGCTAAATGAGCAGGGAGTATAGTCAGTGATTCAATTAATGACCAAAAGAGAGTTGGAATGACAACCAATGGGATAATCCTCCATATCCTTCCTACTGAACCCTCAACAAAAAGCATCGGGGAGAAAGTTGCAATCGTCGTAAGGACCGCAAAAATAACTGGGACCCCAACCTGATAGGCCCCTTTACTTGCAGCTGTTTTAAGATCTGCTCCATTTTCTATATGTCTATATATATTTTCACCTACAATAATCGCATCATCGACAACAATTCCAAGAACAAGAATAAATGTAAAGAGTGAAAGTAAATTAATCGATACATCAACGTATGGAAGCATCAATAGTGCCCCCATAAATGATATAGGTATTCCAAGTGATACCCAAAAAGCTAATTTTGGTTTTAAAAATAAGGCAAGCATCATTAGGACCAACATAAGACCTAATTTTGCATTTTTCATTAATAGATCAATTCTTCCTCTTAAAATTTTTGATTCATCATTCCAACTAGTTATCGATATCCCTTCGGGTAATAACTGCCTTGTCTCTTCAATGTATTCATTTACTGTATCAGAAACTTTTATTGCATTTTGCTTTCCAACTCTAAATACATTAATGAGTTTGGTAGAAGAACCATTGAAATCTAATGATGCAGCATCCTCAACAAATCCATCTTTAACAATAGCTATATCCCCAAGCTTTAGTCTAGTGCCATCTGCTTTCGTTAAAATTGTTATATTTTCATATTCAAACCCTGTATAGGCCTGGCCACTAGTTCTGATAAGATATTCATTCTTTTTTGACTCTATCTTTCCTCCTGGCATATCAATAGATGATGCCCTGATCGCACCAATAATTTGATCAAAAGTAAGCGAATATTTTTTGAGTTGATTTTCAGGAATCTCAATTGAAATTTCCTTTGATTTAACTCCAGCGATCGTAGTTAGAGTGATATCCGGAAGAATTGATATTTGATCCTGAATTCTTTTAGTTATAGTGGTTAAAGTTTTGTCATCAACATCTCCAGAAACAGCTATCTGCATCACTTGGGATTGAATTTTAAATTCACTAATAATAGGTTTTTCTGCCTGATCTGGAAAAGTCGTGATTGAATTTATAATTGTTGTTATTTCTTCTTTAGCTTTAGAAATATCTTCTCCAGGAAGAAGTTCTACATAAATTAGACCCTGATTCTCAATAGCAGTTGAACGAATTCTTTTTACACTCTCAATACCAGATATATTCTCCTCAATTTTTGTGCATATTGATTTTTCAACATCTTCTGGGGAGGCTCCTGGGTACGGAACAGATATACTGACAATATCTAATACAGGGGCTGGAAATATTTCCATCAATATTTTAGGAAGAGTAATATAGCCCCCTACTAAAATCAGAATCATGAATAGATTCGCTGCAACAATATTATTGACAAACCAATTAATTATATTTTTCATGATCTAATTATTTTAACTGGACCTTCATCCCATTGTACATTACATCTAAATTTGTTGAACAAATTAAAATTTCATTAGATAAGCCTTCATTAATAATGGCTATGTCATCAATATATCTAAGGACACTAATCGATTTAAATGCTAGCGTACTATCAACCATATTAACCATAACAATTTCATTGCTATTTCTTATAAGCTCCCTATCAATTTTATAAATATTATCAAAATTCCTGCCAGTAATTTTAGCCTCAACAAACTGGCCAACCCTAAGAGGATTTTTGCCATTATATGGATTGCTTACTCTCCCAATCAATGTAGCCATTCTACTCTTTGCATCAATTTCAGCTTCCATCCTTACTATCTTCCCTTCCCAAATTATATTTTCTCCCCCTAGTGAGCCAATCAGAGTTACTTCAGGCTGGTTAGATTCATTTATCTGACTTCCATCTAAAGGAATACCTAAGAATGCTAAATCTTCATCTGGAATAGGAAGCTTAACTTCAACATAATCAGTTGCATAAATACTAGCAATCAAATAGCCTGGTCCTATTACCGTTCCAATATCAACATTCTTTTTTCTGACCAAACCATCATATGGTGCTCTGATTGTCGTTTTCTCTAAATTCCGTTTAAATTTTTCAAGGTTTGCTTGAGCTGCTTCAACATTTGATTCTGCTTCTTTAAGCTGCGGAAGGTTTAATCGTAAAACAGATACAGAGTCTTCAGACTCTTCTGAGGCTTCAAATTGAATCCTTTGAAAGTTTGCTTCTTCTTGTTGAATAATAAGTGCTGCCTTTGCTCTATCTAGCTGTGCTTCTGCCGTTTTAATATCAAGCTCATAATCACGTGAATCTATTTTTAATAAAATATCACCTTTTTTAAATAATGAGCCTTCATTTAATTGATGTGATACCTCAATAACCTCTCCTCTAATTTCTGGATATAATTGACTTTCAGTGCTAGGTATAATAGTTCCCTGAGAATTAATAGGAATATCTATTGATTGAGGTTTTACTAACTTTGTATTTATAATTGGGATAACTCTTTTAATTCCTTCTGGTTTAACCTCTGGAGCACATTTAATAAGTAGAGAGCAAATCAATGCACCTAACCCCACAATTATGGCTGGATATATTTTTGAAAAATTTATTTTATCATTCACTAAAATTACCTCCTAAGCAAATCAGTAGATCAACTCTATTTTCAATCAATGCTTTTCTTGCTAAAATCATTTGACTTTTTATATCAAGCATTCTTTTTTGACTATCAATGACAGTTATTAAATCAATCAGGCCCTTATTATACCTTTCTTTTGCAAGTTCATAAGTTTTTTCCGCCTCATCAAGGGCCTGTGTTAGTAGAAGAACCTGTTTATCAAGCATCTGGTTTAATGCTAATTTATTTTCAATTTCTGAAAATGCTTTTAGCAGCTTATCATAGTATTCAATTTTTGATTTTTCATACATTGACGCAGCTAACTTTTCATTTTCTTTTAATTTTCCATTTTGAAAAATTGGTAATAAAATATTTGAGCCTAATCCCCAAACAAGTGCATCTCCATTTAGAATATCACTTAATTCACCCGATGATGTCCCTATAGAGCTCGTTAAATTAAAAGATGGATATTTTAATTTATTGGCATGATATAAATCAATTTCTGCTGATTCAATTTTATTGTATGATGATAGTATGTCTGGCCTATTTTTTATTATATCTGATGGCATGTTCGCTGGAATTGTTGGCAGATGTTTACTGAGGGAGGTTGAAATTAAAATATTTCCAGTTGGATATCTTCCAATTAATGTTTCAAGCTGCCTCTTATAGCTATCAAGTATCATTTTTCTTTGTTCTAAAGATGCTTGGGAAATTAATAAATTTGATTTTGCTAAACGATAATCAAGCAGTGATGCACCAATACCCTTATTATATCTAACTTTAACAATATTAAATACATCTTGATTTGCAATTACAGATGAATTAGCTAGATTAACCTGCTCATTTAATTCTACAACATTAAAATATATTTTTACAGCTTGTGATATAATTGAAAATTTAAAAAAATCAAATTCATTCTGTTGCATTTCTAAGTTTTTATCTATTGATAAATTATTTGAAGATATTTTACCCCAGAGATCAATTTCCCACTGACTGGATAAGCTTAACTCATGTTTTTCACTTATACTTGTCACTTTCAATTTATCAAAACCACTAATAGCATAAATTGTTGAATCAGGAATAGATGGATGGGGGATTGTATCTATTGTAGGCATTCCTATACCCTCAAATTGAGTTCCTTTGTTATTTGTTTGTGCAATCCTATCTCCAAGATTAAAAGATAAATCTGGGAGAATGCTGCTTTTATTAACAATAGATAAAGACTGCGAAGATTGTAGAGATAAGAATGCAATTTTAAGATCATAATTATTTTTTAAAAAATCATTCATCACAATATTTAAATTTTCATCTTGAAATATATTCCACCAATCTTGAGGAATTTTTGAATTATCTGAAAATTCTATGTTTTCTGCTAACCACTTATCCTGATTAGGATTTTCTATCTCTTGATTTAAATTGATGGATGAAGTGTACGTTGAACATGATGTCAAAATAATTCCTAACATGAAAATAGAAATATAAATTTTAAACATTATATTATAGTCCTTAATATCCATAGAAGGATTGCAACAGTAATAATTAAAACTGAAATAGGCTTTATATATTTATTTTGATACATTGTTTTCCTTATCTAAATAAAAATTATTGTAACTACTTTCATAATCATGATGTGTAGTGCCAAGCAATCTATCCCATACCACAAAATAAAGTCCATAATTACAATTATTCTTACGGTGATGCATATTATGAAATGAAGAGGTGAAGAATATTTGTCCAAAAATACTATTAACAAAGTTTTTAGGGAAAAATTCATATCCAAGATGACCCACAACATTAAATAGCATCATATATAATACCCAAATGGCTAGAGTAAGAACATGGGTAGGAATCAATAAAATAATAATCGGAATCCAAGCAATTTGAATAAAAGCTTCAATGGGATGAAATGAAAAAGCCGCCCAAGGAGTTGGGTTGATCGAGATATGATGAATTTTATGAACAATCGGATATATTTTTTTATGGTGCATTATTCTATGGGTAATATAAAAATATAAATCATGTGCAATCATATATAGAAAAATTGAAAAAATAAAGTATGGTACTCCATATTTATTCATATCTACGTATATAAGTGTATATCCAGACCAGTGTAATTTGAATATTAATAGTGCAACAAGTGCAAATATCATCATGGTAACAAATGAATAGAAAATCTCTGTTCTAATGATATCTTTAGGTGGGAACTCCTTGTTAATCTTTAGATGGATCCAACCTTCTTTTTTAAGGATATAAAATAAAAGATAAAAAATACCAGCAATGATAAAGTATCTTGCAGGAATCATAAAAAGTGCAAATGTCATATAGTTTTCTGGGATCATAATACTGTTATTTTCTTTACTTATTCGTCGCTATAAAAGTAGCTAATTTATTATTTTTATATTCATCCATTTTCTTAATGGCATTTTTGTTAAAGAATCCATTAGAGATTATTTTTTGAGAATGAGCAATGGTGGTATCGATACTTAAGTTATTATCATTCATAAACTCTGGCTGAAATATCGAATTAAATATATTGATATATAGTGAAGCGCAGACCTTAGGATTTAATCCCTCTCTTAAATACCCCTGATTCTCAGCCTGTAAAAATATTTGACTATAAATATTTTTTCGATCCATCCTATACTTTTCAATAATTTTCCAAATATCAGGATACCTTGCCTTGAGGTAGGTAAGCTTTTTTAAATTAATTTTATTTGCAAACTTGATGTTATGCTCTCTAATCTTTATAAATTTAATGATGGCATCATTTTCCTTTTTAATTATTTCATTAAATTCATTGGTTAATTTTTTCATCCTAAAATCAATAATCTTTTTAATTAGAACTTCTTTTTTGGGGAAATACTGATATATTGTCTTTTTACTCATAGAAAGTTTCGAAGCTAAATTCTCCACGGTAAAAGATTTAATCCCATTAATAGAAACCGATCTAAATCCTTCTTTTAAAATAATATCTTTAATTTTTTTCATTGGAAACGATATTTGTTTATTTCGTTTCCAATTTAAATAGAAGAGGGGATTTAATGCAAATATATTTTACTTAATAAGGTCAACTATTTCATTTGATAGAGGAGAGGTCTTGGGCGAAAATCTCTTTATTAACTTTCCATCTTCATTAATAAGATATTTCGTAAAATTCCACGATGGACCCTTTTTGTTCCATCCATTTTGTTTTGCATCGGTAAGCCAATCATACACGCTATGTTTTTTTGACCCCTTTACCTTTGTTTTTTCAAAAAGTGGGAATGTTACGGCATATTCTCTAGAGCAGAAGGTGGCGATTTGCTCATTACTGCCAGGCTCCTGCCTTAGAAAATCATTAGAAGGAAACCCGAGAATAATAAGTTTATCAGAGTGCTGCTGATATAATTTTTCAAGCTGTGCATACTGGGGGGTGAGCCCGCATTTTGAAGCTACATTCACAACTAAAATCTTTTTCCCTTTATAGGCCTCCATTTTAACGGGCTCTCCAGAAATAGAATTTGCCTCAATATCATAGAAACTAGTGATGGGATTAAGCGCTATTGGATCGTCATTATTTTTGGCAATCATGATTGATATCATAGCAATAATTCCAATAGATGCTATTATTAATAAATATTTATATTCCATACTTATCCTCTATTATTTTATTTATATAATACATTAATTGGAGACTAATTCCACATACAACTGACAATATAAATATAGACTCTGATACGGGGAAATGAAAGTGAAGAATGTTGAATTTCATTGCAGCGAAGTAGCATATTGGTCCAAAAATTGCTCCACAAATCCCCATTACAATCCATTTGTTTTTCAAAAAAACCATGGAATGATTAATTGTTGTAGCCAATGCAACCCATATGCAAACTACCCACAATGGAGGCATGAATGATTCAGATATTAAATAGCCTTCATAGCTAATAAAATTAAAATACAAGTACAGACTCTCAACAATTAATCCTAAAAAACCACAGCATAATATAAGTATCAGTTCTTTCCTTGATTCAGCAACTATATTTAGATGCACAACAATAAACACAAGCGTCAAAATAGGGCCAACATAATCAAAATTTGATCTAATCCCTAAAATACATCCCCACCATATAAGATAAAAAAATATTAGATTTATTATTTTAATTAGCTTCGAACTCATGATAAATACTCTAATTCCTTAATATTGAAATTTATATAATCTATATTAAAATCAGAAAAATGATTGTCACTTTTACAGACGTTTCCCTTTTCTAGCATAGTTAGCTGATCTCGAGTAACAGGAAACCAGCTAAAACGATCAAAAAGTAATGCAAAAAAATTAACTAGCCCGATTGGAACTGGCATGCTCCACTTTTTTTTTCCACAAGCATTTGAAATTATCCCAAGCATTTCTTTCCAGGTGTAGCTCACAGTGCCTCCAAGCTCATAAATTTTCTGATTAGAATTATCCTTATCTATCGCTTTTACAAAAAACTGCGCTACATTTTTAACGTGAATCGGGCTCATTCTAAATACACCCGCACTGAAAATATTAATACCACTAAAAAACATTGGAAGCGGGAGCGGAATCCTGATTATATCTCTTTTTACCTGTGTGCAAAACTCCATCTTTCCCTTTGGGCTTCCAAAAATAATTGATGGTCTGAAAATGGTCCACTGCATTTCTGAATTCATTAAATGTTTCTCAGATTTGAACTTAGTTTTCTCATAATCAGTAAGGCAGCGTTCCACTCCATTGGCGGTCATTAGAATAAATTTTCTCACGCCTGCCTTCTGAGCCATATCAATCGCATGAACAGCAAGGTCCTGATGCAAATCTTTAAATAAAATTCCCTTTCTAGAGAACTCTCTGATAATTCCAATATTATAGATGACGCTGTCACACCCACGTAGCTGCTCACACAAAAGATTAGAATGCAAATCAACAATAACCTCAAGACAGCTACCCCTTGGGTGGCTGGCGCTTTGATTCCTCTTAATCATTTTTACAGAGTATCCAGATTCTAGAAGCTCATCGATGATATACTCACCCACAAATCCTGATCCACCTAATATGGCAATACTTTTCATTATAATTTGAAGTCTAGAGAATTAAATTTATTATTAGAATAATATCCTGGATATTAATAATTCCATCAGAGTTCATATCTGTTGCATAGAAGTCCCCCCCCTCTAAATACTGCTCTCCAAGAATATGTGATATTGCTACAATAATATCAAGAATATCTATGTTGTTATCATCATTTGAGTCACCGGGAATATAATTATACTCCTCAAGTTCTTCTATGACCTTCGCAATAGTAATTTCTGCTGCTTGCTGGGCAGTATCCCAATCAATTAATCCCCCAACATGAACGTGGCCAGCTAAATAACAGGGATGCTCACTGTCAAACTGATATAAATCATGATACCAAACACCATGATAACCCATGAATTCAGAGACAAAATGTCCTGGGTCGCCATTAATATCTATATATGAGTTTAATCCTAAATCTGAAGCATTAATTTCATCTACTATCTCTTGCATTGGTAACGTTGAATTTCTTAAAAAATTTGTGGGGGCATCTGAGTCTGGAGGATTGGGGGTTGGGAAAAATGGAGTAGTATAGTCCGCGTACCAATTTGTTCTATTATAATAATTATACTCAAGCTCCCAGCTATAATCTATAAAACCTCTAGAAAAAGTAATAATTGTAGATGGATTCAAGTCAGAAATAATGGCCCAAAAATCATTAGAAGTATCCTGATAATCAACTTCAAAATCACCATATCCCTGCCCACAATTATCACAATCTGGCTGTTCAAACTCTGGGAAAAATGATATGATATCATAGCCATAACCCTGCCAATCCTCGCCTTGCCATCCACTAGGATTAAGATTTACATCTTGACTAAAATGTCTAATCATTTCATTTGTTGGCGGCCAAAAGCCTGTTACAACTATTACTGGGTTCTCCCTATTTTGAATTTTCGGGAAATATATTTTATTTTTATTTTCTAACGACAATGGCATCTGATTAATACCTGTCAAAGTAATACTATAATCATTATCATTGAATCTCTCTGGAAGAATACATTGAATGATAAAGTCTGAAGAATAAATTGGCCCTAAGCTTATTGTATTTAAATTTTTCTGAGTTAAAAAGGGACCTATTATTATATTTTCTTCGTTAGAATCTATTAAAAAAAATTTAGAATCATAGGGAAGTCCTGTATATGAAACATTAATTTTGATTGGCCTCGAAGATTCCATGGAAACAGCCATTTCTCTATAAACATGATTATTAATTAGAGAAATATTTGAGTGTTCAATAAAATTGATTTCTAATTCTAAATCAATCATTGTATCTGGAATAATAGTATCATTGATATTCTTAATCTCTGATTTAATTGATGTGCTTTCAAACGGTACAACCTGAGCAGCTAAAGTACTAATAAATAAAAATATTATAATCATAGAAAGTTCCTAATTTAAAAAAAACGTAGTGATAATTGATTTGAATAGGGTAAAAAAATGATATCCATATTAATATTATCATCTACCCTCTTATCAGTAAGAATTAAATTGGAGAGTGTACTTATTAAAGCTCCAGCAATAACATCCTCCCAAAAGTGCTTTTTTGCATATACACGGCTATAGCCAACAAATGATGCTAAAATTAAACTAGGAATACCATATTTATAACCATATCTCTGCTGAATAAACATTGCACCTGCAAATGCTGACGCTGTGTGTCCAGATGGAAAAGATTCGCAACAGTGGCCGTTTGGTCTTCTTTTCTCAATGGTATATTTTAAAATATATGTAAGGGATAAAGAAGAGGTATACGAATTCCAAAATTGTTTTCTTCCAAGAACATCATCTGAATAGTGTGCATATCCAAGTCCAGCTATTGGTATTGCAATTTGAAATAAATCTCCAGCCCTTTCAACAGAAGAACGATTTTTATCTTTTAAGTGGAATGGATCAAATCCTTGGCAATAGAGAATATTAAAATTCAATAATAAAATAAAAATTGAAGTGAGTTTCATTTATGAACCTAGTATTTGATTGATAATTTCAACAACATCAAGGATGTCTACAGATCCATCGCCATTAAAATCAGATATAGATATTTGCTCATCTGAAAATTCACCTGCATCTAAAATATAATTTACAATCAAAACAACATCAATCACATTTAATGAGCCATCATCATTGACATCTCCAGAAATAGACTCTGCATTGCCCAATGAAAGAAATTCATCTCCTTCTTGATAAGGAACATAGAGTATCGGAAGGAAAAACATTTCATCGGTTGTTCCATCTCCCCACCAAACATACTCGGGAGGGTCATTGGGGTTATCAGGGTTGTTTGTTGTGTTATCATAGACCGCTTTCGCGTGAATCGTTGAACCTGCAGGAATATGTAACATATACTCTGGATAATAATAATTTTGCCAATCAAAATCCCAATCATTAATACGAATAAATGGAATTGTGTCGTTAGAGGCGCTCACGGCATAAACTTCCCACGAATCTCCAAGTAGATGGGAGTGCGGGAAAAAACTAACAACACTGATATCAGATGAAACATACTGTGTATTATGAACCTCAGTAATCTGATGAGGTGGCAAAAATATAGTGGGATCTATCATTGTAAATGACTGAATCTCTCTTTCTACTAAATTATTTTCTAATGTAAAAATATTAATCTCAGTAAGATCCTCCATATCCTCAAGAACAGGGGCATAGTGCATCTGAACAACCAAATCCCAACCTGCTGGAATTTTTTGAGCAAGCCCATTATTCCACTCATTTGGTTTTGTCCCAGGCGCATATCCACCAAGAAGATCCGTCATTACCGTCACCCCAAATCCACCGAAACACTCATATCCATACTGATCGTCTTCTGCATCAAGAGCATCTGCGCTACCTGGAGGTACTGCAACAATCACTGTATGGTGGACTGCTTCATTGTTTCCAGGCCTAACCTCTATGGCTGAATAATATATATCTTCATTCCCATCAAGCTCAAAAATAAAGCACCTATAGTAATCCTCATAATTCCCTTGAATTTGAGTGCTTTCCTCCATCGTTAAAACTATATCTGGGTCTCCTATGGCTGAACCCTCTGGAAATTCTGGTATTGGATACTCAAAAGCTGGGTCCCCTTGCTCCGCACCATCATCAATCCAATCCAAAAAAAGTTGGATTTGTTCATCTGTAAGTGATCTCTCCCCTACTAAACTACTGAAACCTCTATCTGGTGGCCATGGTGGCATAATGGGATCTCCGTGTCGATAATCGTCAGGGATGGATATCGCAGATGCAATCCAATTCTGATTATTAAAAACTTGCGAATAATTTGTAAGTGGTAAGAAGGCAGCTATTTCACCCTCTCTATGACATTCAGTGCAATTTTCATATATGATAGGAGATATGTGCTCGCTGAAATTAACATTTGCCATGATTGAACCTATAAAAGATATAATTATAACTAGCTTTATAATTCTATTTTTCATAATATTTTCCTTCATTAAAATAATTTATTATCAATGAATATATTGACAGCCAAAATTCGCCTCTGTAAGTTAGTAATTTTTCTAATATTTTCTACCTTCCTATATTCAAATATTAATTATGAATTAACATGGGCATCAAGCGGAAGAGTGCATTCTGAATTCAAATGGTATACAATCAAAACAGAAAATTTCAATGTCCATTATCATGAAGAAATTAAGTCAATCGCAATCGCTGGTGCGAATATAGCAGAGCAGGTTCTTCCTACACTACTAGAGCAGATTAAGCTTGATAGTATATCTATGATTGATATTATACTAACAACAGAAGATGAAATAATGAATGGCTTCGCAATGTTTACAAATCAAACTTTTATCTGGGTTGATCAAAATGATGCTGCAGTATGGCTAGAAGATCAAAAATGGCTTGAGCAGGTTATTGCGCATGAGCTTCAACACATCGTATGGTTCAATAAGGTAAAAACATGGCTCCCAGAGCCATATTCACTTGGATATGGGGGTACACCAGGGTGGTTTGTAGAAGGAATAGCTGAATACTATACCGAGGATTGGAGACCATATAGATCTGAGATAAATCATAAGTATAATATCCTAAAAAATTCAACATCATCTATGGACCCTCACCACGATGGATTCTCTAAAATAAAATTATTGGCACAAACCTATGGAGATTCAACTATAATAGAGCTTTTAAATCATAGGACTAAATATAAATTATTTAAATTTGATAAGGCATTTAAAGAGACGACCGGAATTAGTGTAAATGAATTCAATGATTATTGGAGGAGGACTGTAAATACATACTATTATGGATACAGAGCCCAGAAAGAGGTATACGAAGATGCTGGGAAAGTTTCAAAACTACCCATCTCAAAACTAGGGTCCCTAGTATCAGGATTTAAATTCAGTAGCGACAGTATGCATATCGCTATGATTGGAAAAGATGAGGAAGCCAATAACTATCTGTCACTTATGATTGCATCTATTGATACAACATCAAGTAGCAATAAAAATAATAATAAAAGAAAAAATAAGGATTTAGAAGAAAAAAAGGATGAGGAAGAAAAGAAAAAAAAGAAAGTAAAATTTAATAAAAAAGAAATTGATTTTGGGAGATTTCATAAAGCGATAAACTGGTCAGATGATAATCAATATCTGGCATACTCAAAATATCACTACGCAAATAATAATTCACGTGTTTTTGATTTGTGTCTTTATGATATGAAATTAGATGATACAAAATGGATAACAAATAATCTTCGAGCGACATACCCAGTATTTACTCCAGATAACAAAATAATTTTCGTATCACATTCAAACTCAACATCAAATTTCTATGAAGTAGATATCAACAATCTAAATCAGATAGAGCAATTAACTTTTTTTAAAGGTGACACTCAGTTGTTAACTCCATCAATTTCCAAAGATGGCAATAAACTTATATTTGGAATGTCAACTCAAGATGGAAATCTTGATATTTATCTCCTTAATCTTGAGACAAATGACGTATCAAGAAAAACTTTTAATGAAGCTGTAGATTATTTGCCAATATTTGATGATGATGAAAATATTATATTTACAAGTCATCGATCTGGAATACCAAATTTATTTAAACTAGATAAAAATAATTCAATTGTTCAGTGTACTGATTTATCAGATGGCATTTGGGGGATACAATTAGATCCAAAAGATAATTTTATTATAGCAAATACACTTAATGATGTTGATTCTACTCGAATTATAAAAATTGACCCTAATAGAGTAGTTAATCCCACTATCCCTACTTTTAATGAAATTTTTTCTAGTTGGAAGGAGCACTATCCTCCACAAAAAATTGATTTTAATGAAATTAGCCGTGATAAAATAGATTATAAAAATTCAATAGTTAAATATAAGCCACTTAAAAATATTAAGCATGTGTGGTCAAATATTCTTCCAATTCCTGGGATAATTGGAACAACAAATTGGTCAGATAGAATTGGAAGAAATATTTTTGTTCTTTCAACAGGCACCTATAACTATACGCTTGAAAATTTTAAAAAGGATTTCCCACCAACATTTTTTGTATTTAATTATACTAACGCATATAATGGTCCGCTTTTTGGATTTAATTATTTTTATAATAGTAATTTCTACGCAAAATTTTATGATAAGGCTAGACTGCTAGAAAAAAAAGATGGAGCTCATGTATGGATGAGCTTCCCCTATAATAGTGGGAATAATGATTATTCTAATCATCTATTAAAATTAGAATTAGAATCATCAAAACGAAAATCATTTATCTTTTATGATTCACTATTAGTCGAGAATGAAAACCTACCAGGAGATAGCCTGTATATCGTTGATAGCTATGGGCTCCCAACTCCTGCTGAAGGTAATGATAATGCGCTAACAATTAATTATAGATATTTAAATAAAAAGCCTATTTCTACTAATTGGTACCTTCCATCGAACGGCGTAGGAGTAGAGGCTAGAATTGTTCTAGGGCAAAAGGATTGGAATACATATTATCAAAAAATTGCATTTGATAGCTACTTTAATCTCAAATTAAAAGGGTTTATAGTTTATTCAAGATTAAAAATTGAATCTATATATGGAAATGTATTTCCTCTGGATGAAGTATGGTTTACCCAGGATAACCCTATCTATGTATCTGGTCAGAGAGGGGGACAAATTTTTGGAGAAAATTTAAGTCCAAGAGGATGGAGGGGGGCCCCTTTATTAGGGAGCCAGATGCTGTTTAGCACCATTGAACTAAGACAGCCCATCCCCATATCAATTCCGATAGAGGCTTTTGGAACAAAACTGGGAA
>CAZHKH010000018.1:18248-19325 GCA_964532515.1 uncultured bacterium | reverse complement strand
ACCTTGCTTCTTAGAATTGAATCCTATATGGGGTGGCCATGCAAGCAGAAAAGGTTTTGGAAATCCTGAAATGATGTCCTATATAAATACTAATAAAAATACTCTGATAAATAAAATACCAAATATTTACAGTTGGCTTGACTATAAAAGCTATTATACAAAAATGTATACAGAAATTAGGGACTATTATATTGATAATTTTAATATATGATTTTGCCTATTAATTAGATCATAATACTTAATATTACTCTTACTTTGATAGTTCACTTGAGTAATGCTAGTTGTTTTAATGTTGGAATTCAATATATTTTCTGATTTTAAATGAAAATTTAAAATATCTTTTGATGTTGATTTATCACTACAAGTATTTAAAAATATTTTTCCCTTATCCAATGACTCTTCTTTTGAATATATTGTATTAGATGTCCATATATTAAAAGGAGAGGTTATTTTAGATTCTTCAAAAGTTATTCCATCCCAAGAATATTCTCTTAATTCTCTGCTTCTTATATCAAAAAGTATTAAAACGTAAGGATTAAAGAATTTTGATTCATCTTTAAGATTTTTTGAGCTTAACTTCATTGATAGAATATTATATACCAATATTCCCCTACTATCTAAATCAGAATTTTCGGGTCCTTTATTATTAAGTAAAGATGCTATCAAATATTTAGATGCACCTATCCAAGTTCCTTTTCCTTCGGGATCTATTGGGGAGATAATAGAACAACGATTATATTTAATCTTTTCTGGAGGAGTGCTATGCACTCTATCTGTAGGAATGTCTCTATTAGATGTTAAAATAAATTTTTGATTATCAAGAAAAGCTGTTACTGTACACATTCCAATGATTCAAGAGTTGAAGGAGAATAAAACTCTTCTTTAAAGTTTAATTCAGGAAATTGATTAGTAATAGCAATTTGAATAATATGAGCATGGTGAATAGCATGATCATATAAAAACATAAGCTCGCGATTAATAGAACTCTCTATAGTATCAGGAAAAATTGACTGATTCATTTTAATATTAATCTTATCCTCATTTTCTAAACAGAGTAGAAGATTCTTTTTTATTTTA
>CAZHKH010000018.1:0-18238 GCA_964532515.1 uncultured bacterium | reverse complement strand
CATAAATCGATTGAAGTTCAAATTTCTCACTTCTTTCTCTTCTATCATAATTAATTTCCTTACTCTGAAGACCTTGAATAAATTGCAAATAAAAATCTGAAATATGCCTGAAATGCCGACCGACTGTCTCATTATTGATTGAAGGAATTTCAGTTGACCATTGGGCATCATCTAATATATCTATGAGAGGCATAAATCTATCTATTAAAGTAATATTATGTTTTATTAATTTCATCAATTTGAACTATTTGAGCCCCAGTCGTACATATCATATTTAATCTTATATCTATCAATTTTGCTACAATCATCTTTATTGATTATATATTTACATATATATAATTTAACATCACCAAAATCATCTTTAAACCATTTAAATATTCTATTTAAATATATAATTTCATTTTCATGATCAATTCTTATATCTTTTCCATTATTAATAAATTCAGATGCTTTTTCATCTAGCTGCTCATCCAAACTATCTCCCCTTATAATTCGTTTTCCAAGAGGAGGACAACTTATAGATCCGCAATTGATTGCAAAATGAATTCTTGGATCTTTATATTTTTTCCTTAAAATTTTATGCTCAATAGTATTTAAAGATATTTTTTCACCTCCGATGGTATGCTTTTTAAAAAATATTGTATGATAGAAGGAAATATCAAGAATACTCTCAACCTCTGGATTTTCTATCATTATTTTAAGAACAATGGCATTGTATGCATTTATCCAGTACGCCATTTTATCATCTTTAGTAGGAAAATACTCAGGGCTATTATTGGGACTATTTTTTTCAATAAACTTAAAGTATTTATCAAAAGAATATGGATTTTCAATAATAGCACTATAGTCAACTTTTCCGTTTTTATCTACATACATAAATAGAATTTCTTGAAATGATTCATAAGGAATATCTTCATACTCAATGGATTGAGTGAAAATAAATGATAGTAGAATAGAGTATATAATTATCATAATAAAGAATATATTATTTAAAGACTGTTATTAGTATATTTAGCTTAATATTTTAACTAACAATAGGATACAATTCTATGAAATTAAATTTAAAATTATTTATACTGTTTTTACTCTCTACTTTTATACTACATGGCCAAGATTTCCATGAAGGTCCATATGGAGTTGAATATTTTGATATTGCAGGGCCATTTACTCTAAGTGATTTAAATTCCACTTTGAATGGTGATTTAAACTTTGATGAAACTGTAAATATTCAAGACATTATTCTTGTAATATCATATATAGTTGGGACTATTGATGATATAGACTGGTTTGATGAGGGTGATATGAACAATGATCTTACAATTGATATCCTAGATGTTATATCAATTGTTAACAATATCCTTACTCCATCAGATCCATATTGGTCATTTGAAAATGAATGGAATGGTGAGGATACCTATGTTTTTATATCCTATTCTAATGCAACTGGATCATCTACCTTATGGAATGCCTCAGATCGAGAAGATTTTTTAGAAAAATCACCTGATAATGTCCATTATTTTTTCGTCTCTGATAGAACCTCCTTTTCTACTGATATCAATAATATAAAAGCTATTTATGATGATATTCTTTCTACCATGGATGATGAAGAGGCTGATCATTGGAAAAAACACCTTCATTTTGTCCCAAATAAAGTTTCTGGATTTGATAATTGGCTCACTGATGCACTACAAGGCAGAAGAGCTCTTGCCATTGATCGCTTTCAAAGATTGCGAGAAATAGGATATCTGGGGAATCCAAATGGATTTACGGGAACATATATGAGTTATGTTGCTCATGAACCTGTATACTTTAACTCAGAGTGGAATAGCTTATATGAACCAGAAGACTCTTATGATGAAATAACTATTTTTGAACGTGAACATTATACAGGTGGATGGGCTGCATCTATATCTTCGATTGTTTCCTTCCCATCTAATGAAGAATTATCTAATTATTCGGGAATGTCTGTTGAGTTATTAAGAGGTTGTCCCGATTCTAATATGAATTATAGCGATGCTGGTTGCGATGAGTATGACCGAATTGCACGCATGTATGTTTGCGATGAAGATGAAAGTAATTGCGTGGAAACAGCACGATGGGTAACTCCGTTTGGTCGTCAACCTCACCATTTGACAGAT
This sequence comes from uncultured bacterium, assembly GCA_964532515.1. GTDB lineage: Bacteria > Fidelibacterota > Marinisomatia > SCGC-AAA003-L08 > D37C17 > TMED161. The sequence goes on along the minus strand of CAZHKH010000018.1, from coordinate 16,100 downwards.
ATTTCACCATTGATGGCACATATTCGACCAGGAGGAAACAAAACAGTTAAATTTCAAGAATCAGGTTGGCCAAACAGTCTACTGACTTTAAAAATCAGACTTTATCATAATACGGATAATGAACCGACTCCACAAGAATTTATACCTATATGGAATGGAACTGTTTTATTTAACCCAGATTATTCAGATAATAGACCCCCCACCACCTTTACAGTTCCTGAAAATGCAGAAAAAGTTGAATTTGTATCATTTATAACTGGTCATGGCTGGGGTAATGGCACCTGCTACAATTGCTGTGAGTTTTGTAATTCTAGACATATGTTTGAAGTTAATGGAGGAACAGTAGATTTCAGTGTAGACTATCCAACCGCAGGAGCAACCACCCACTGTATGTCCAATGAAATGATTCTTGAGGGAACAATTCCGAATCAGTATGGCACATGGGGATATGGTAGAGCTGGCTGGTGCCCTGGACTAGATGTTGATCCTTTTATCACTGATATCACTGATGGTGTTGCAATTGGAGATGAAAATATAATTGATTATGATGCTTGTAGAGTCAGCGGGACATCCTGTGTTGCACCACCAACCTGTGGAACATGTGGATACTGCCCAGAAGTAGCATTTTCTTCTTATATAATAATATATTACTAATTTTTAGTGATATAGATAGTTTTTATGCAAGCTAAAACAATTAGGCTTGCATTAACTTGATGAAGTACAGAGAAATAAATATTTACACTTGTAATTAAAGTAATAACTCCCAATAGAAATTGAATAACTAATAAAATCGCCAATATCTGATCGGGTGTATCTAATTTTTTATGCTGATAATTATTAAATAATATTTTGAATGATAATATTAATAAACTAAACCCAATTAGTCTATGTATATACTGAACAGCTGCATGATTGTAAAATAAATTTTCAATAATTCCCATACTATCATTAAAAATAATACTCACTGGAAAAAAACTTCCATTCATCATTGGAAATGTATTATATATCTTCCCAGCTTCAAGTCCAGCTGTAAAAGTTCCGAAAATGATTTGCATTAACACTAAAATAAATATAACAACTGATTGGTTAAATGAAATAGTGGGTTTATTTATTTTTAATTTAATATTTCTAAGATAATGCCAATATGTAAATGAAATCAATAACACTGCCATCATAAAATGAAACATCAATCTAAAATGATTTACATATGCATTATCAAGGCCACTTTGAACCATATACCAACCTAGAAGACCTTGTAATATGATAAGTAAAATTATAATCAGAGTATTTTTAATTTCAACTTGAGGTAGAGCTTTTTTAAATAAAAAATAAATAAATGGAACTATAAAAAATAATCCTATCAATCTACCCATCATCCTATGAAAATATTCCCAGAAAAATATTAATTTAAATTCACTAAGGGTCAGATCGCTATTTCTTTCTTGATACTCTGGGTAACTTTTATAGTTATCAAATTCATTTTGCCAATCAGATAGATTTAAAGGAGGTATCACTCCAGAGACAGGATTCCAATTCACCATAGATAAACCAGAATCAGTTAATCTGGTTATGCCACCTAAAGCAATCATAAAAATCATCAAAATCACACCTATTCCGTACCATTTTGATAAAAATGAGTTAGATAGCATGAAAATTTAAGAAGATATGATAATTGATATTAGAAGAATAGGAAGATAAATAATAGAGGCAAAAAATAACTGTTTAGCAGTTTTTAGGTTAACAGCTTTTGTAAACTTATATACAAAATATATAAATCCAGAAGAGAGAATAATATTTAATATTAAATATGACATCCCTACTATTGCACTGAAATAGAGCGCAAACGTAATTATAATCAGTAATAATGTAAAGAAAACGACATAGACTCGTGTCTGAATTTGATTTGAATAGAGAGTAGGAAGCATAATGAAGCCACCTTTTTTATAATCTTCTGAATATATATATGCCAAAGATAAAAAGTGAGGAATTTGCCAGCAAAACATAATTGAAAATAAAACAGCAGTAATCGAGGTAAATTCATTTGTCACTGCAAACCACCCACCAACAGGAGGAAGAGCTCCAGGTATTGCACCAATCAAAGTATTGATAGATGATATTTTTTTAAATGGGGTATACAAGCATATATAAGAAAAAATTGTCAGAAAAGATAGTATAGATACAATGTAATTCACATTTAAAAATAAATATAAAACGCCAAAAAGAGATAATGCAGATCCAAATATAAATGCTTTTATAGGTAACACATAACCTTTGGGAATAGATCTGTTTATAGTTCTATCCATTTTTGAATCAGACCTATGTTCTATCGCCTGATTTAAAGTGCATGCACCAGCGCAGCTAAGAAGAGTCCCAATGATAAGGTGAAAGAAAAGAATCCATTCGCTCAATTCTATCATATATGAACCAGAGTAGCGCAAGCCTAGATAATATCCAAGATAAGTAGATACTAATACCAATAGGCATATACGAGGCTTGGTTAAAGATATGTAGTGCTTTATCATTATAATTTATTTAAGAGATAAGTTGCATCTGATTTTAATTGATTAAATTCATTGCTATTAGAAGGCTCATAGTATCCTAAAATTTCAGCGTTTGAATTAATTAGTATAAATTTCGTTGAATGCTGAGCAGGCAACCCATCTCCAGATAGTAAAAAACCTTTTTCTAATAATTTTGAAATTGATTCTTTCTCTGATTGTAAAAAGAACCAATTTTTATATTCAAGCTCTTGATTTTGAATATAATCATTAATAACAGATTTTGTATCATTCTCTGGGTCAACAGATATGCTTAAAAATTGAATATTTGGAGTGTCTTTATAATGGTTGTTTAATTTTTTCATATACTCATTCATTCTAGGGCAAATTCCAACACACTTTGTAAAGAAAAAATCAGCTATAGTTATTTTACCATTGAGATTATTTGTTGAGAATAAATTATTATTCTGATCAGGATAACTAAAATAACTTACCATATTAATTGGTTCAGGTGGTGGAGTTTCCTTATTAATAACTAAAATAGCAACAATGACTAATAGACAGGTAAAAATTACAATTAAATTACCACGTTGCATTTTTAATGATCGGAGTTGTGGTCAGAATTATGATCTATATTAGTTTTTTTGAAATTTTCAATTGGAGTTTGCTCATTGACAAGTTTTCCTCTTATATCGTACAGAGTAGTCCTTTGATTTGTATCAATCATAGTAATTCCAATGAATATGGCAAGAAATAAAACAGATCCAAGAATGAATATTAAATTAATTTTATTATCATAATATAGATGCATAAAAAACAGTAACACTAAAGATGATTTGAATGATGCAATAATTAATGCTAAAACAATATTAAAAGAACCAAAATCATATTGAGCTGAGTAAACAGTTATTGCAGTCAAGAGCAATAGACTAAAAAAAACAATAAGATATGTTTTTAAGGGTGTAATATGATGTTTATTTTCACTCATAATTATCCTATTAAATATAGTAGTGGGAATAAGAAAATCCAGATCAAGTCAACTAAATGCCAAAACAATCCGACCATTTCAACTGGTGTATAGTATGCAGGAGAAAAGTGCCCTCTTGATGTCCTTAAGATAAGCCATCCAATAAGAACCATGCCTGCAATAACGTGTATGCCGTGCAATCCTGTCATCATAAAGTAAAAACTAAAAAATACATGGGGATTATTTCCTTCAATTGCTACACAATCTGGTGCAATATGAGGGTTGTAAAAAGCCCCTGGTAAATGACCACAATGAAACTTGTGCTCATATTCAAAATATTTAATCACTAAAAACATCCCTGCAAAAATTAATGTTAAAACTAAATTAATAATTGCAGCTCGACTATTATTTATTTGGATATATCGTATAGCAAGAGCCATAGTAAGAGAGCTGGTAATAAGAACAACTGTATTCGTTCCACCCATTACAACATCCAGCGCTTTATGTGCATTAATAAACATATCAGGGTTCCAAGCTCTAAAAATTGCATAAGCACAGAAAAATCCTGCAAAAGTTAACACCTCTGTTACCAAAAATGCCCACATCCCAAGCTTGGATGATTCATACTGCTGCTCAGGATCAACAAAATGGTGTTGAAAATATGGTGTTTTTTCAGTTGACATTAATCAATTGTCCTTTCTGCCTCTACCTCATCATATGCATAGGGGCCATGAGTTATTTTAGGCTCCTCAAGAAAATTATGTGCAGGCGTTGGAGAGGGTGTCTGCCACTCTAATGTAAGTGCACCCCAAGGATTGCTACCCGCTACTTTACCATTTTTAATAGAATGAACTAAATAAACTAGCATAATAATAAAAGATAATGCAATCATCCATGATCCTACTGTAGATAATAGATGATAAAAATGAAATAAATCTGTATTTAACATACCATCATATTGCCAGTATCTTCTAGGCATCCCTTGAGAACCCATAATAAATTGAGGAATAAAGGTTAAATTAAATCCTAAAAATATTAATATTGCTGATACTTTTGCCCATTTTTCACTATACATTCGTCCCCATATTTTTGGCCACCAATAATGAAGTCCACCCAAAAAGGCAATAACAGTCCCTCCCATCATAACATAATGAAAGTGAGCAACAACAAAATAAGTATCATGCAACATAACATCAACAGATAGGGTCCCTAAAAATATTCCAGTTAATCCACCAATCGCAAATAATAATAAAAAATTGATCGCGTACAACATAGGAGCCTCAAAACTAATTTTTCCCTTATAGAGAGTTGCGAGCCAATTAAATATTTTTACCCCTGAAGGAAGAGCTGTAAGATAGGTTATAACTGAAAAAACTAATGCTGCAAATTCAGATTCTGCTGTAAACATATGATGTCCCCAAACTAGAAACCCAAATAAAGCAATCGCCATGCTAGAAGCTGCAATATATGCATATCCAAAAATTTTCTTTTTTGAAAATGTTGAAATAAGTTCACTGATAATACCCATACCAGGTAATATCATTATATATACAGCTGGATGAGAATAAAACCAGAAAAAATGTTGGAAGAGCACAGGATCTCCACCCATCGCAGGGTCAAATATCCCAATTTGAAAGCTTCTTTCCATAATAAGTAAAATCATTGTTACTGCAATTACTGGTGTTGCTAGTATCTGAACCAAAGCAGTTGCATATAGAGACCAAATAAATAGTGGCATTTTAAACCATGTAATTCCAGGTGCACGCATTTTATGAACAGTTACAATAAAATTAATACCAGTAAAAATTGATGAAAAACCAAGAACAAATACTGCAAATGTCATAGATATAACAGCTGTGTCAGTTGAGCTGCTGTAGGGAGTATAAAAGGTCCAACCAGTATCAACACCACCAGCTAATATAGAGTATATACCAATGCAGCTACCAATGACATAAATATACCAGCTTGCTAGATTAAGCCTTGGAAAAGCCACATCTTTGGTTCCAAGCATAACAGGAAGGATAAGGTTTCCCATCGCTGCGGGGACTGATGGAATAATAAACATGAAAATCATAATCGCCCCATGAAGTGTATAAAAAACATTATAGGTATCTCGATCTAAGATATCTCCACCCATAGGAGTTAAAAGTTCTAATCTAATTAATAACGCCAAAAATCCACCAATAGCAAAAAAGAACATGATTGCAAACAAATACATCAGACCTATTCGTTTATGGTCTAATGTTAAAAGCCATGATTTTATGGTGGTTTCTTCATTTAAATAATTTTTTTCTAAATATTCTCTCATTTAAGTCTCTATTTATTTTAATTCTTTAATATATTCTATTAAACCTTGAATCTCTCTATCTCTAATCAATCCTTTAAAAGTTGGCATATTACCATTTGGATATCCTTTAATAATATTTTTTTGTGGATATAGAATAGACTCTCTTATATAATTTTCATCAACAATCATTGATTCACTACTTTCATGGTCAACCGTAGCACCCCAAATTCCTTTAAAAGAAGGGCCTGTTCCCCCTGTTCCATCCAACGAATGACAGGTATTGCAAGCATATCTTTTATAGGCGGCTTTTCCAACATCAACAAGTGGAATACTCTCATCAATCACATTTACCTTTTCAAGCCATTCTTCATAGTCAGACTGAGATAAAACTCTAACTTTTCCTAACATCTCTGAGTGGCTTTTTCCACAGTATTCTGTGCACATTATATCAAATTCACCAATCTTTGTTGCTTCAAACCAAGTCATCATGTATCTGTTTGGAATAATATCCATTTTAACTCTGAATTCTGGCACATAAAAACTATGCAACACATCTTGAGATTCCAATACAAGTTTTATAGGCTTATCTACAGGAACAACTAACTCTTTTGGATTAGAAAATCCTTCTTTATATTTGAAATTCCAAGACCACTTCTGAGCGGTAACATTAACTTCCATAGCGCCATATGGTATAATATTCATTTTAATATATGAATTTGCACCCCAGAAAAAGACTATCATAACCAAAATAAAAGGGATAACCGTCCAAGTCACCTCTAGAAGAGTATTGTGATCATTTGAACTCGTTAGTCCTTTTTTTCCATTACTTTTATATTTCCAGCTAAAGTAAAAAGTGCAAATAACAACTATAGCCAAAAAGAATATTGTCCAATATAGTATAAAATAAAAAAGCGCATCAACTTCATTTGCTATGGTTGAAGCTTGTTGAGGTAGCCAAGCTGTCTGTTCTGCGGCATTAAGAAACATTATACTTTACTCTCCCTATACCAAAAAAATGATAGAAATGATAACATTGCAAAAATGGTTGATACCCCAGCTAATTTCATTAGATTTGCAGCTACCAAAGAATAACTCCCTGCCTCTGGATCATATCTATAACAATATAAAAGTATCTTATCAAAGATTGATGAAATACTACCTCCAGATGCCTCCTTTAAGGCGAATGTCAAATCCTTAGCGCTAGGATTTACACCAAATAAATGATGTGATATTATCCCATCCTGTGTTGTTATATATATAACGGCTGGATGAGCATACTGTTTAGTATTATTATCATATGAATATCTAAAACCAAGTTCATCTGTAATCTGCTCCACATTACTAGGAGTTGCTGTCGAAAAAGTCCAAAAATCAGTTTTTATATCACTAAAATAATTTTGCATATAATTGTTTTTTTTCTCTTTAGATAAATTATTTTTTTCAGATGGATCAATACTCACTGTCAAAACTTCATAGTCCTCTCCTGGAATTAAATCAGATTCATTAATCGCATCAGATAAACCATTTAAAACCATAGAACAAAGCATAGGACACTCATAATAAGCCATAACCAGAACAGTCGGCTTATCTTTAAATATCTCATTTAAAGTAATAGTATTATTGTTTTCATCTATTACTTCTATTGTTCCAGTTAGCTTCGTACCTAATTTATTATCGACATCAATGCTATTTAAATATTGGTCAGATGGGCTTTCAATCGAAAAAAGGAAAGAAATAACAAATATTATTTGAAAGATATTAATCACTATAATAGTCCAACGCTTTATTGATTCCAGCTTTCAATTTATGTGATTTTAAAAATTGCTCTTGATTTTTTTTATATTCAATTGTTTTTTTTGTATCTCTTTCAAGATATAGCTCTTGTGTATATTTTTCACCCATCACTATGAGATAAAAATATATTCCAAAAACTACGAGGAGCAAAGAAACGATACCAAAAGCAGTATATACTGCAAATGGTTTCATTCTCATCTCATCTGGTTCGTACCCTGTTAAATCAAATCCCATTAATAATTTCCTTTAATTGAATCTTTTAATCTAGGTTCATTGCTTGGTACCATAGGATATTCAGAAAGTTTTTTCCAGAATAATGACATAAAGAACCCACCATGTGCAAGAAAAACTGTTATATCTGACCAGTTAAAGACAATAGTCTCTTCATGTAAATTTGGAAGTACATTCCAATATAAATCAATCCAATGCATAAACAATACAAGGATAGACAAAAGAGCCATCAAGGTCAATACTCGTTTTGTTTTATTGAACAATAAAATTAAGAATGGAATAACAAAGTGCCCAAAAACCAGTAACATTGATAAATTCATCCAAGTGCCATGACTCCTGGCTAAATACCATTCAATCTCTTCAGGAAGGTTGCCATACCAGATAAGGTAATATTGAAAACCAGCTATATAGGCCCAGAACACCGTAAAGCCAAACATTATTCGTCCCAAATCATGATAATGCTCAATATTAACTTCATTATATAAAACACCCGTGTTTCGTAAATAAATTAAAATAATAGTTACAAATGCTACAGAAACCAGAAAAGAGCCAGAAAATATATATACTCCAAACATAGTTGAATACCAATGCGGGTCTAAAGTCATCAGCCAATCAAAAGCAGCAAAACTAATTGTCAACGCAAAAACAACAGTTCCAATACCTGCCCATTTTCTTAATATTTCTAGTGATTTATAAGATGAATATCTTACAGAGTGATAGTAAAGAGATCTAGATATTATAATCCATGAGATAAAGTAGAAACCTGTTCTAGCTAAGAAAAAGTTTTTTGAAAGATATGGCTGTTTTATCTCATGATGCGTCCATTCATATAGATAATCCATTCCAAAATATAATGGAATTGAAAAAAGACATACATAGGGAACAAGAGACATTGCAGTTTCTGCTATTCGTCTCATAACTACACTCCAAGTTGCATTCATTGCATAGTGCATAAGAACAAAAAACATGCAACCTACTGATAGTGTCATCCAAAAAACAAATGAAACCAAATATGAATGATAAAAGTGCTCAATATCATTTAAATAGCCCAAATAACTTAATAGCGTAGAAATAGCTCCAAGAATAAAAAACTTTCTAACTAAATTATTAGTATCTTGATATTGAAAAATATTATTCATCTTTAATTTTCACCTCCAGAAAAACGGAGAGCATTTATATATGTAACTATAGCCCATCTATCTTCAGGGCTTATCTGATGAGCATAGCCCGGCATATTATTTTTTCCATTCGTTATAACGTCAAAGAAATATCCATCCACTTTATCATCCAATAAATCTGAATGAAGTGAGGTCACAATAACATTGTACTCTTCTTTTTGAGGTACCAATCCATTTCCTTCACCTTTATAATCATGGCATACTGAACAATATATATTAAATCGATCTTGACCACGCTTTAAAAAGGTATTATCAACTTTGATAATATCAGAAACTTTATTTACAAACTCTCCAGTAGATAGTTTCCCATAATAAAATTCAGGGTTGTCTTCTTTATAAAATCCATATGGAATGGTACCTTCAATGGGATTTCTCTTTTTAACATCTTCGGAGCTATAAAAATATTGTTTTTCCTGAGCATCAAAACGCTCCTGATTATCCATATTTGGATTTAAATGAATAGGCGTTTTTTTAGATGGCATACCCTGACATCCAAACAACAATAGAATTAAAATAACATACAGATAATTCATCATTCTTCAACCACCTCTATATTTTTACCACCAATCGATAATAAAAAATCTTTAGTATCATCAATATTAAATTTTGGATCTTTAAATTCAATACTCACAAAAAAACCATCATCAGTTGCTTTTTGAAAATTTTCAGAATTAAATAGTGGATGATGGTAAGTTGGCATTCTATTCAAATGAAACATTCCAATTAATGCAGCAAACGCACCACCAAGGACCATTAATACAAATGTAATAATCATAAAGGCCTGCCAGCTAAAAAATGGCTTCCCTGATATTACTACAGGGTATGCTATGCTACTTGACCACCACTGAAGCAATAATCCTGCAGACGCACCTGATACACATCCAATGCCTACAATGTATCCAATAATAGAACGTTTAAGTCCCATCGCATCATCTAAGCCATGAACAGGAAATGGAGTATGACAATCAAAATTAAGATACCCTTCATCTCGAACTGATTTCGCTGCTTTAAGAATTGATTTGGTATCCTTAAACTCAGCAAGTATCCCATATATGTTTTTAGGTGTCACTAATGCTCCTCTCCATGATGTGGATCAGCTTCGGGCAAGACCCCTTTGACCTCTGAAATGGCAATCATTGGTACAAAACGAACAAATAGTAAAAATAAAGTAAAAAACAAGCCAAATGAACCTATAAAGAGTGATATATCCCAAATAGTTGGTGAATAGTAATCCCAGTTAGATGGCAAATAATCACGAGATAATGATGATATTACAATAACAAATCTCTCAAACCACATACCTATATTTGCAAAAATAGATGCAATAAATAAAACAGGTATACTATTTCTTAATGTCTTTGACCAAAAAAGCTGGGGCACTATCACATTACATGATATCATAATCCAATATGCCCAAGCATAGGGACCTACCGCTCTATTTACAAAAGCAAAAGATTCAAAAATATTTCCACTGTACCAGGCAATAAAAAATTCCATTGAATAGGCATAGCCAACCATTGATCCGGTTACAAGCATAATTTTTGCCATTTTATCTAAATGTCCCATTGTTATTATAGATTCAAGGCCATATATCTTTCTTGCAGGGATAGCTAGTGTCATTACCATCGCAAAACCAGAAAAAATTGCACCCGCAACAAAATAAGGTGGAAAGATAGTTGTATGCCATCCAGGTAGTAAACTCACAGCAAAATCTGTACTCACAATACTGTGTACTGATAAAACAAGTGGCGTTGATAAACCAGCTAACATTAAATAGGCAAGTTCATAGTTCTGCCAGTGTCTATTGCTCGATCTCCATCCAAGTGATAGAGCTCCATAAATAAATCGTTTTACTTTAGATTTTGCTCGATCTCTAAGTGTAGCTAAATCAGGAATTAAGCCTACATACCAAAATAATAATGAAACAGTAAAATAGGTTCCAACCGCAAAAATATCCCATAGTAATGGACTTCTAAAATTTGGCCACATCGCCATTTGATTTGGAATTGGGAACATGTAGTATGCGACCCATACCCTACCCACGTGAACTCCAGGAAATAGTAAGGCACATATTACAGCAAAAATAGTCATCGCCTCTGCAAATCTATTTATTGCTGTTCTCCATTTTTGTCTAAATAAAAATAAAACTGCTGAAATAAGGGTTCCAGCATGTCCAATTCCAACCCAAAAAACAAAATTAACAATAGCCCATCCCCATCCAACTGGATTATTAAGTCCCCATATACCCGTTCCTTCCCATATCAGATATAGTATAGAGGCTTTAAGAATTAATAATCCTGAAAAAGCAAATAAAAAAGCAATGAGCCATCCCCTTGGAGGTTTTGATTCAACAATTGAACTAATTTTCTCAGTAATAGTTGAGAAATCATGATTACCTTCAACAAGAGGAGCTTCTTGATATTGCTCTTGATCTTTATTTACTACAGTTTCATTCATTAGTGATGTTCTATTACTTCCTTTTTATCATTATGCTCAATTAAATCAGGATGTGGATTTCTAAACTTAGCTAAATAGGTTGTCCTTGGCTTTGTATTTAATTCTTTTAATAAACTATAGTCATGGCTCAATGATTTTGCTTTAGATACCTCACTATCTGTATCTATAATATCTCCAAATGTGATTGCATCCATTGCACAAGCTGATTGACATGCCACCTTGACATCTCCATCTACTAACTCTCTATTTTCATTCTTAGCTGTTATTTTAGCTCCGCTAATACGTTGAACACAAAATGTGCACTTTTCCATTACGCCTCTAAATCGAATAGATACATCTGGATTATTAGCCATTTGGACTACTTCTGGTGTATCGTAAGTATAATTATAAAAATTAAATCTTCTTACTTTATAAGGGCAATTGTTTGCACAATATCTTGTTCCTATACATCGATTATATGCCATCCCATTAAGACCTTCTTCATCATGGGTCGTAGCTGCAACAGGACAAACTTGCTCACAAGGAGCATTCTCACAATGAACACATGCAACTGGTTGCAAGGCAAATTCTGGATTCTCTACATCTCCCTTAAAATACCTATCCATTCGGATCCAACTCATCTCCCTGCCATCCATCACCTGCTGTTTCCCTACAACAGGAATATTGTTTTCACTTTGACATGCAATAGAACAAGCATTACACCCACTGCAAACATTTAAATCAATATTCATACCCCACTGAGGGCCTTCAGAGTAATCATGAGCTGGATACATTGAAGGTAAATCTGAATCATTATCTGGAAGATGTTTTTTCCTATCATAATCTTTAACAAAATCATCGTTTGATCTGTAGTCTTCAATATTAGCTTCTCTTATAATCTCTGGAAGTCTTTTCCCAACTTCACCTCCTGCTAGCTTCTCAAGGTCAAGTCCATGGTGGTCTTGGGTGCATGCAATCTTATGGGTCTTGCTAGTTTTAGATATTACAATATCACTAGAGAAATAATTGTCAAGTGCTTTCATGGGCAATACATTTATTCCTAAAACATCTTCTTCTATATAGTTTCTATCTACATCTCTCTGAAGCTTCCTTCCATAGCCCATTTCTAAAATAATTGTATCATTCGGAATACCTGGCAACACCCAAATAGGAGCATCTATTTTAAATTCTTTTTTATTAATTTTAGTTTTTAATTCAATGACATCAGAATTTTTTAATTTATAATTTTCTGCTGTCTTAACGCTGACCAGTGCTACATTTTCCCAACTTATTTTTGTAACAGCATCAGGTGCCTCTCTTAACCAATAATTATTCATATAGCGGCCATCATAAACTTGGCTGGATATCGTAAAACGTGCACTTAAACTATTTGACGTTTTCTTAATAAGGTGAGTCTGAATATTAGAGAATATATTTTCATGTAATTTAAGGGGTACTTTTTTAACATTAATCACATTAGATGAAACGCTTGATTTTAAATAACCATCATGAATAGTTTTTTTGAAAACTAAAGAAGTCTTAGTACTCCATGCATCTTTAAGTAAATCATAATCTGATTTTTTTTCTCCTAATAAAATAGATAAAAATTCATTAATAGATATAGAATCATACAACGGTCTAATCAGAGGCTGAACAATTGATAAAGTTCCATCTACAGCCCTGGCATCACCCCAACATTCAAGATAATGGCTCTTAGGGATAGACCAATTTGAAGATTGAGCTGTTAAGTCATTATGGGAAGTTAAATAATATATATTGGACACAAGATTCTCTATAGAATCATTTAGCATATGAGAAAATAAATGTACAAAATCGATATCAAGAATAAATAGGCTATCTATCTTTCCGCTATTTATTTGATTGATAAGATTTTTAATTGAAGAAAGATCAGATTTGATGACATCATCCATAGAGTGATATTTAATCGTTTTATTATTATTCCCTAATTCTTGATTTAGAAGAAATACCATAGAATGTAATTCACTAGGAAGATCATCTCCAATTGCAATGATTGATTTAGATTTATTTGCAATTAAATCAGCTGCAAGCACTCTAATGAACTTCTTATACTTTTTATCAAAAATAGATTTATCAATATTGATATTTTTTAGTTTGTATAAGCCATTTTTAATTAAGGCATTATTTAATTCTGCAATAAAATTATAGACTTCATTGGCTTTTATCTTATACCTATGATCAGCCATCATACCAGTATTGCTGAGAGTGCTTTCAACGCAATACAGCCTATTCATTTTATCTTTTTTTGTCTTTACTCTTCTACTTTGAGAAAAAGTTTTTTGATTATGAATAGAATTCTGCTCTTTGCCTAAGAAATCTGATTCTATAGATAAAATGACACTAGATTTGTCAAAATGATATATAGGAGATATTTCTTTATTTGTTAAAGCTTTTAAAGCTCCTATTTGATTCTCCTTTGAGTCTAAATCAAATGTAGCCCAAATAGATTTAGTAAATTTCCTTTTAACTCTATCATAGATTTTTTTTGTTAATGGGGAATTAAAAGAACCGGATAATATTCCCATTCGATCACCAGTAGCATTTAAAGAGCTAAGTGAATTACTAAAATCATCAATAGTAGATTTATTTGAATTATAAAGAGGTGTTTTTGTTCTATCTGGATCATAGAGATCAAGTATAGACGCTTGAACAAATGAGTTTACACTACCCTTTGATTCTGGATGATTGTTATTTCCCTCAATATGAGTCGGCCTTCCTTCGTGACTTTCTACAATAATACCATATGCATTCAATCCCATAGACATAGTTGTTGCATAGTAATTAGGAATTCCTGGAACGATATCTTCCGGAGCATTGACATAGGGAAGAATTTTTTGTACAGGTTTTCGGCACCCTACTAACCCTGCCATAGCCATTGATGCACCCATTAAAGATAAAAATTTCTTTCGGGTCATTGTTTCGGCCACTTCAACAGTTCCTTCTGGGAATTCATTGATAATAAATGATTCCATATCCTTAGAATTCATTTTTTCCTCAAGACTTCTCCAGTACGTTTTATCAGTATTATTATTTTTTATCTGTGACATGCTGTACAATCCTCTGGGGGTGAAATTTTATGAATTTTAATATACTCATTCATTTTTTCTTGATGTTCATCTGATGCAACCCAGTCCATCTGGGTAACACTCACATTATCTGGTCTAATATGCTTAGCTGGATCACGATGGCAATCTAAGCACCAAGACATGCTAAGGGGTTCAACTTGCATTACTTTTTCCATTTGATCTACACGGCCATGGCAACTAGCGCAACCAATCTTAGCATTTACATGAACGCTATGATCAAAATATGCGTAATCAGGGAGCATGTGAACTCTAACCCATTCAATTGGTTTTCCAGTTTTCCAGCTTTCTTGAACTAAGGCAAGTTCATCTGCATCAACATCTACGATATTATGACAATTCATACAAGTCTGAGTAGGCGGAATAATCGCCTCTTGTGATTTTTCTACAGAGGTGTGGCAGTATCTACAATCCATACCTAGTTCACCTGCATGTAATTTATGAGAATAATCAACTGGCTGATCTGGACGGTAACCGACGTCTGTAAATTTAGGGGAACCGAAATAAGAGAAAAAGAAAACCACAGAACCCATCGCCCCAGCTCCTAGGACTGCTGCGATAACCGGTGTATAGTTTGCCCATTTTGGAAATATTTGTGCCGTAACTGCATCCTCACTTTAAAGTAAATTTATGCATCTGTATATCTTCAAATTTATAGGTGTTGTGCCGACCCGTGCAAGATTTAAATCGGTATATTTTTAAAATATTTCAATGATTCTGGATTTCCTATCGATGATTTATTTAAAACTTTATCTCCATTGATTATATTTTTAATAGCTATTTCAATTTTCTTTCCATTTAGTGTGTATGGAATATCTTTAACTTGAAAAATCTTGTAGGGAATATGTTTCGGGCTACATTTTGTCCTTAATTCATTTTTAATTAATAAAATCATATCATCGCAAAGCTGAGAATTCATTTTAACAAATAGAATGATTTGCTCATCATTATCTATTTTTTTCCCTATAGCGACTGAATCTTTTATGCCATCAATATTATCTACTACTTTATAAATTTCAGATGTCCCAATTCTAACTCCACCAGGATTCAAAGTTGCGTCTGATCGTCCAAATATTTTTATTCCATCACGATCATTTATTGAGATATAATCTCCATGCACCCAAGTATCTTTAAATTTTGAAAAATATGCGTTATGATATTTCTGTCCATCATCATCATTCCAAAAATAAATAGGCATTGAAGGAAATGGAGTTTTACAAACAAGTTCCCCTTTCTGAGAGATAACGGTATCACCATCTAGATTGTAACTCTTTACATCCATCCCAAGTCCCAAGCATTGCAATTCTCCTTTGTAAACTGGAAGATTTGGATTACCTAATGCAAAACACGATATAATATCTGTTCCACCTGAAATTGATGACAATTGAACATCTTTTTTCCATTCTGAATATACATACTCAAAATTTTCATCTGTAAGAGTAGAGCCTGTAGATAATATTATTTTTAATTCCTCAAACAGAGAAATTGTTTTAGGCCGAACGCCCATACTCCTAATTGAGTCTATATATTTTGCGCTTGTCCCAAAACATTAATTCCTCTTTCTGATGATATATTTAATAATTTATC
>CAZHKH010000017.1:0-19405 GCA_964532515.1 uncultured bacterium | reverse complement strand
AAAATTGGTATATGTTTTTTAATGATTAAATTTGGGGCATCATTTGGGTATGCAGTTATGGGCAGAATATCTCTTCTTATTGGACGATTTGAAGAGCTTATTCAATATTCAGCATCTGATTATAATTATGCAACACCAATAATAGCTTTTATAATGATTGCTATATTAGGTTTTTGGTCATTTAAAAAACAGGAAGAAACTACATAAATTTAAATTAAGAGGAAAATATGAACGAAATTTTAGAAAAACTAGGTATTAAACAATTCAATCATGGCTCTTGTATTGGTGGCAATATATGGTTTGAAACTGAAGATTCTGGGATAATAGAATCATTTAATCCATCAAATGGGAAATTAATTGCAAGTGTATATAAATGTTCAGAAAATGATTATGATCAAGTTATTAAAGCTTCTAGTGAAGCGTTTAAAGAATGGCAGATGATTCCTGCACCTAAAAGAGGTGAATTGATTAGGTTAATGGCTAATGCTCTTAGAGAAAATAAGGATTTATTAGGCAGCTTAGTATCTCTTGAAATGGGAAAAATAAAAGCTGAAGGCGATGGTGAAGTTCAGGAAATGATAGATATTGCTGATTTTGCAGTAGGTTTATCAAGACAGCTTTATGGATTAACAATGCATTCTGAGCGTCCAGATCATAGAATGTATGAACAGTGGCATCCTCTTGGAAATGTTGGTATAATATCTGCTTTTAATTTTCCAGTAGCAGTTTGGGCCTGGAATTCTTTTATAGCTGCAGTATGTGGAAATATATCAATATGGAAGCCATCTTCAAAAACACCTTTAACGGCTATTGCAGTTCAAAATTTATGCAATCAAGTGCTTAATGATAATGGATATAAGGGAATCTTTAATTTAATAATTGGCAGTGGGAGTGTAATTGGTGAAAAATTAGTTAATGACCAGAGAGTCCCTTTAATTTCAGCGACGGGATCTACTCGGATGGGTATAGGTATTGCTCAAAAAGTAGGAAAAAGATTAGGAAAAACAATTTTAGAGCTAGGTGGAAATAATGCAATAATTGTTGATGAAACAGCTAGCATGAATTTAGTTGTCCCTGCAATAGTATTTGGTGCGGTAGGAACAGCAGGTCAAAGATGCACATCAACGAGGAGAATTATAGCTCACACTTCAATTTTTGAGGATCTTATTGATAAATTAGTTAATGCGTATAAGCAAGTAAGAATTGGTGACCCTCTAGATGCTAATACTTTAATGGGTCCTCTTATTGACAGAATGGCCATTGATGATTACATCAATGCAATTAATAAAGCAAAAGAAGAAGGTGGAGAAATTCTTTATGGTGGAAATTCTATAGATAAAAATAATGGTGCCTATGTTGAGCCTACAATAATAAAAGTTAAGAGTGACTTTAATATTGTAAAGGAAGAGACCTTTGCCCCAATATTATATGTTATGAGCTATGATACATTAGATGAAGCTATTAATATGCATAATGACGTTCCTCAAGGTTTATCTTCCGCAATTTTTACTAATAGTATTATAAACTCTGAAAGATTCTTATCTGCCCGTGGAAGTGATTGTGGTATAGCTAATGTAAACATTGGAACCTCTGGGGCTGAAATAGGGGGAGCATTTGGTGGAGAGAAGGAAACAGGTGGAGGAAGAGAATCTGGTTCTGATGCATGGAAAGCGTATATGAGAAGGCAAACTAATACCATTAATTGGAGTCATGATTTACCACTTGCGCAAGGTATAAAATTTGATTTGGAGAATGAGTAATGATTGATGCTAAAAAAGTAAGAAAAATTCTATCTAAGAATATTTTAGCTGATGGTTTTACACCAATCATGGATTTAGAAAAGAGTAAAGGATCTTATATTGTAGACCAGGCTACAGGGGATTCCTATCTTGATATGTTTTCAATGTTTGCATCTGGGTCAATTGGATACAACCATCCTAATATATTGAAAAATAAAAAGTTACTTACATCAGTATCACTGATAAAACCTACGTTATCTGACCTCTATAATGTTTATTACGCTGATTTTGTTGATACATTTAATAAACTAGCTATTCCAAAGTACTTACCACATGCATTCTTTGTTGAAGGAGGTGCATTAGCTGTAGAGAATGCATTAAAAGTAGCATTTGATTGGAAAGTAAGAAAAAACCTTGAGAAAGGAATTAAAGATAAAGGAACCCAAGTTATCCATTATAAACAGGCTTTTCATGGAAGATCCGGATATACTTTATCATTAACAAATACAACAGATCCAAGAAAAACAATGTATTTCCCAAAATTTGATTGGCCTAGAGTATCAAATCCATACATGAAGTTCCCAATG
This sequence comes from uncultured bacterium, assembly GCA_964532515.1. GTDB lineage: Bacteria > Fidelibacterota > Marinisomatia > SCGC-AAA003-L08 > D37C17 > TMED161. The sequence continues at coordinate 17,079 of CAZHKH010000017.1, read as the reverse complement.
AATAAAGATGAATTAAGTATACTTGAAAAGAAAGAAAAAGAATCTATTGTAGAAATAAAAAATGCAATAAAGAATAATCCTAATGATATTGCGGCCATTATAATAGAGCCAATTCAAGGTGAGGGTGGTGACCACTTTTTTAGAGATGAATATTTCGTTGCGCTAAGAGAAATGTGCGATAAAAATGAAATGCTATTAATATTTGATGAAGTACAAACAGGCGTTGGAATTACTGGTAAAATGTGGGCTCATCAGCACTACTCTATAAAACCAGATATACTTTGTTTTGCTAAAAAAGCTCAAGTTGGAGGAATCTTGGCAAGTAAAAGAATAGATGAAGTTGAAAATAATGTTTTTGTAGAGTCAAGTCGAATTAATTCAACTTTTGGTGGCAATTTAGTTGATATGGTAAGATTTAAAATTATCCTTGATACAATTAAAGAAGAAAATTTATTGACTAATTCAAAAAAAGTTGGAAAATATCTTCTATCTAATTTGACTGACTTACAGAAAAAATATCCAGCTTATATAACTAACTCTAGAGGATTGGGACTCTGGGCAGCTTTTGATTTACCATCAATGACTGAAAGGGATGAGCTATGGGAAAAAATGATGGAAAATAAATTATTAATTCTTCCTTCAGGAGATAAGTCTATTCGTTTTAGGCCGCATTTAACCACAAATAAAGAAGAAATTGATCTTGCAATAAATATTGTAGATTTATCTGTAAAAAAATGTCTAAAGTAGATATTGGCACCCTCTATGTGGTATCTACTCCTATAGGAAACTTAACAGATATAACTTCAAGGTCTTTAGAAATATTTAAAACAGTTGATTATATTTTATGCGAAGATACAAGAATAACAAAAAAGATATTTAATAAATATAATATTTCAGCAAAAATGATTAGCTATAATGAAAAAAATGAAATAAATAAAATATCAAAAGTTGTTAATGATTTAAATAATAGTTTTAAAATTGCTCTTGTATCTGATGCTGGCACACCTTGTATTAGTGACCCTGGATTTAGATTGATTTCATATATTAAGGAGAATAATTTAGATATTAATGTTTTTCCAGTTCCAGGGGCAACAGCAAGCATAGCAGCACTTTCCGTATCTGGGTTACCATCTGATAGCTTCTTTTTTCTAGGGTTTTTACCTAAAAAGAAGGGGCGAAATAAAAAAATAAAAGAACTACAATCATTGAAGTGTAGTATAATATTGTATGAATCACCCTACAGATTAAATAAAACTTTAATCGACTTATATCATGTGCTAGGAAATAGAAAAGTTTTTATTGGTAGAGAAATGACAAAATTATTTGAAGAATATGTATATAGCGATCTGCAATCATTCATAGATGATGATACTAAAGATAGCCCTAAAGGTGAATATGTTATTATTATTGCAAAGGAGGGCTATAGAAGTGAATAAATTTATTGTATTTGAAGGAGTTGACTCATCTGGAAAATCAACTCAAATTAAATTACTTGAGAAAAAATTCACTGATAAATCATTACCATTTACTACCTTCAGAGAACCTGGAGGTAATATCTTATCTGAAAAAATTAGAGATATGCTTCTAGATAAAGAAATAGATATTTGTGATGAATCAGAGCTAATGTTGTTTCTTGCAGCAAGGGCACAAAACACATCAAGTGGAATAAAAAAAGAGTTAAATAATGATAAATTTGTTGTTTGTGATCGTTATGCTGATAGTACTCTTGTTTATCAAGGATTTGGAAAAGGATTAGATGAAAATTTAATTAATTTATGTAATATTTTTGTAACACAAGGACTAAAAGCTCGCTTGACAATTATTTTAGATATAGAATGGAATAAATCTAAAGCAAGAGGAAATACTGAGAAAGATAGAATGGAAGACAATTCTGATTTTTTCTTTAAAAAGGTATCTAATGGATATCGATCATTGGCAGAAAAATCACCTGAAAGATATTTCCTTATTGATGGGAGATTAAGTATTGATGAAATTCATAAACTAATATGGAATAAAGTCAAGAAGGAGTTTGATTTATGAAAACAGTAAAGGTTTTTATATATGTTTATATATCTATGTTTTTGTTTTTTGAAAATAGTTTTTCTCAAGAAAAACCTAATTCTAAACAGAAGATAAAGAATAAATCTACAAACTCTGAGTCTAATGACTATCTTGAAATATTTAATAAAGTTTATAATAATCTAAATAGCTCCTATGTTGATTCAATTGACCAATCCAAAATTATATTATCAGGTATTGATGGAATGCTGGGTGCACTTGATCCATATACAAAAATACTAAAAGGTGCCTCTAAAGAGAGGTATGAAATGCTAGCTAAAGGAAAATATGGTGGAGTAGGAATGTCTATCGATGAAGTAAGAGATACTATAATCATTACAAGAGTTTATGAAGATAGTCCATCGTATTTTGAGGGGTTAATGGCTGGAGATATGATTCTATCCATAGATACGACCAACGTTGTAAATCTAGGAAAGTCAAATACTATAAAGTTACTTAAAGGTGAGGTTGATACACCTGTCAAACTAACAATTTTAAGACGTCCAGGGAAATCAAAAAAAGAGTTCATCTTAAGAAGAGGAAGTATAACTATAAATGATATTCCCTATTGGGGATTAGATGAGAATAATATAGGCTACATTAAAATCAATAAATTTTCAAAATTTACTTCAAATTATTTTAAAGAAGCATTAGAAGAGATGAACTCTTCTGATATGAAAGGATTGATAATTGATTTAAGATCTAATGGTGGGGGGCTATTAAGACAAGCAACGAATATATTAGATTATCTCCTAGATAGAGATTTAGAGAATCCTATGTTAACTAGGAAAGGTCGAGAATCAGTTAGAAATTATTATTCTAAAAATAACCCTATTATAGATTCCTCAATACCAATTATTATAATGCAAAACAAAAGGTCTGCATCTGCTAGTGAAATTGTTTCTGGAGTTATGCAGGATCTTGATAGGGCGGTTATTTTAGGACAAAACTCATTTGGAAAAGGGTTGGTCCAAATTACAAAATCAATTAATGACAGTTTGAAATTAAAGGTTACGACTGCAAAATATTATCTACCCAGCGGAAGATTAATTCAAAAATTTGATTATCTTGGTGATGGCTCATTAACTGACGGCCTCAATGAAAAAGATTCTATATTCTTTTCTTCAAATGGAAGAAAAATAAAAGGTGGTGGAGGAATAAGACCTGATATAGTTACTACTAAAAATAATATGCCTAATTTTGTAAAGTCTCTTTGGTTAAATGAAAGATTATTTGTTTTATTTGGAACAGAATATGGTAATTATCTTACAGATAATGCATTTTTATTATACAAAATGTATTTAGAAGATAGATATCAAGAAGATTATGAAAATCTAGGAAATCCCTTTGCCATTGATATTCTAATAGAAGATGAAAATTTATCTTATCTTGATAAAATTCTCAATGATAAGAAAAAAAAGATGGAATTAAATTTAAATCTTAGATTTACAGATGAAGCAAATAAAATTTACAATCAACTAAATAAGCATGATGTCTTTAAAAATTTTTCAAATAAAAATTATGATGATATCATAGAATACTGCATTGATGTTAAAGAATATATCCTTAGTTCTAAAACAGATGATAGGCCTTCAGTACTTTTAAAAAAATATTTAACTGATAATAATTTATTTTTTTACAAAGGAAGTAATTCAAATAAGAAAATAGGTAAGTATGAATTATTTACTATTTTATCAAGACTACTTGGAGTCATTACAGATTTAGATATTAGTAAACTTGATGATTACAATAAATATCTCTATGATATTGATTATGCAAATATTAATAAGCATAAGGATGCAATATTAAATAATCTAGATTCTTTAGAAGATAAGATGGATAGTCAAAATCAAGTTATTGATTGGTATATAAAATTATTTTACAATAAAGTAACTTCTCCCCATAATAATATTAGATTCAATGAAATTGATAAAGAGTTTATCCTAAAACATTTTAAGATGGATAAAGAGAAGAAAAGAATTATGAATAAATTTAAAGAGTTTGTGGATCATTATGAATTTGAATATATGGTAGAGGGAGAGAAGCAGCTTAATGATTTAAAAAAAGAACTTTCTGATTTACCTGAATTTTCTAAAAATGATTCACTTGACACTGAACCTCTATTTGCTGAATACTTTAGGAATAAAAAATTCAACAAATTAATTAAGCAGCTTGATAATTATATTAGTAAGAACAAGAAAAGATATTTTTTTATTGATGAAAACATGGATTGGGTTATTAATGGAATATTTCGAGAGTATTCAAAATTATCAATGGATAATATGGGCAGTGTAAGAACAAGTTTATATTTAGATAATGAATATTATTTAGCAGTAAATCATCTGCTTGATTATGATGAGTTTTCTAAAATTTTAATTTTTTCTAAAATAAATGAAGAATAAGACAGTTTAGGTCGGTTAGCTCAGCTGGTTAGAGCGCTACGTTGACATCGTAGAGGTCACTGGTTCGACTCCAGTATCGACCACGTTGACATTGAAAAAAATAATTAGTTTATTTTTTTCTACTTTGCTAATCTAGTATAGTAGTTATTATATTACTCGACTTAAAAGAAACATACTATTTATAGTGAAAAGGAGATAAAACTTATTTCGAAAAAAAAAGAAGTTGTTTTAAATGAAAATATTAAAGCATCTAAGGTTCGATTGATAGATCATGACGGAAAACAATATGGGATTGTATCTATCAATGAAGCACTGGAAAGAGCCTCATCCTTAGATCTTGATTTAATAGAGCTCAATCCCGATTCAAATCCACCAGTTTGCAAAGTGATTGATTATGGGAAATATAGATATGAGCAACAAAGACAAAAAAAATTAAATAAAAAAAAGCAACATATTATTCATGTAAAAGAGATTAGAGTAAGACCGAATATCGGTCAACATGATTTAATAACTAAATTAAAAAAAGGACAAAAGTTTTTATTGAATGGTGATAAGTTAAAAGTCACTGTAATGTTCAGAGGTAGAGAGATGCATAGAATGGAAGATGGTATTACTATTTTAAAAGAAGTTATTGAAGGTTTAGGAGATATATCAAAAATTGATAAAAAACCATCTACAGAAGGAAGACGAATTTCTGTAGTATTATCTCCAATTTAATACGATAAAAGGGAGTAAAGATGCCTAAAATGAAAACAAAAAAGAGTGCTGCTAAACGTTTTTCAAAAACAGGCTCAGGCAAAGTAAAACATAACAGGTCTGGAAACAGACACTTGTCTACAAAGAAGAGTCCGAAACGGAAGAGGCGTCTCCGTAAGGCTACTACGATAAGTAAGGCAATGGAAAAAAGAACAAAAACAATGATTCAATAGGAGTGAACTTATGCCTAGAGCAAATAGTACAGTACCAAGAAAACAAAAACACAAGAAAATAATAAAAAGTGCCAAAGGTTACTTTGGAACTAGAAAGTCTAACTATAGAACAGCTAAAGATGCAGTTCAAAAGGCATTACAGTACTCCTATAGAGATAGACGAGCAAAGAAAAGAGACTTTAGAAGATTATGGATAATCAGGATAAATGCTGCAGCTAGGATCCACGGTCTAAGCTATTCAAAGTTTATTGCTTCTTTAAAGGAAAATAATATTGAAATTAACAGAAAATCACTGGCACATATGGCGGTGCATGAGCCGGAGTCATTTTCTGATTTGATTAAAAACCTTTCTTAAGATTTCGAAGTGTTAATTCAAAAGATAGAAGAGGTTAAAAAAGAATTTAATCTTGAGTTGTCTGCTATAGAGAATATAGAACAACTAGATATTTTATATAATAAATTCTTATCTAGAAAAGGTCTTGTAGCGAATCTTTTTTCTATAATGGGAGACCTTGACCCATCAGACCGTCCATCAGCTGGTAATGAGTTAAACAATCTTAAAGAATTTATTTCTGCTCAAATATCATCATCTAAAGAAAAGTTTTCAGTAGAGACTGATAGTAGCTCTAATATTGATTACTCAATACCTGGAAAGTTAATTACAGCTGGGTCAATTCATCCTTTGACTAAAACAATCTCATTAATTGAGAATATATTTCAAAAAATTGGTTTTTCTATAGCCTATGGCCCAGAGGTTGATACAGATTTTTATAATTTTGAAGCTCTTAATATACCTAAACATCACCCTGCGAGAGATATGCAGGATACCTTTTATATTAGTGATGGGAATGTGCTAAGAACACATACTTCAAACTCTCAGATACATTTTATGATGGAAAACAAACCCCCTATAAGAATAATTGCACCAGGAAGAGTTTATAGGAATGAGGATGTTAGCGTTAGAAGCTATTGTCTTTTTCATCAGATAGAGGGATTGTATGTTGATAAAAATGTTTCATTTTCTGATTTAAAATCTGTTTTAAATTATTTTGCTAGAGAATTATTTGGAAGTAATGTTAAAACTAGATTTAGGCCAAGCTATTTTCCCTTTACTGAACCTAGCGCTGAAATGGATGTTTATTGGGGACTTGACTCTGAAGCAGATAAAAGAATAACTAAAGGCACTGGATGGCTTGAGATACTAGGTTGCGGAATGGTAGATCCTGAAGTATTTAAAAATGTTAATTATGACTCTTCTAAATACAATGGATATGCATTTGGTGTAGGGATTGAAAGAATTGCAATGCTTCTATATGGAGTGGAAGATATACGTGAATTTTATAAGGGTGACACTCGATTCCTAGGACAGTTTAAATGATAATATCAATTAATTGGCTAAAAGATATCATTAATTATACTCTAACTCCCAAAGAGCTTGAGGATGGCCTCACATCTCTTGGTCTTGAATGTACATACAAAACAACGAATACTTCATACTCTGATATTATTATAGGTAAAATTTTATCTATTTCAAAAATTGAGAATTCTGATCATTTGAATCTATGTTCTGTTGATATTGGTAATGCAAAAAAAAATATAGTATGTGGTGCTAATAATGTTAAAGTTGGAATTTTAGTTCCTGTTGCGTTGCCTGGTTCAACTCTTGATTATGGAAACTTTCAAATAAAGAAGGCAAAAATAAGGGGCGTTGTATCCAATGGAATGATTTGCTCTGAAAAAGAATTAGGCATAAGCGATAATCATGAAGGAATAATGATTTTAGATTCAACTTGCAAAATTGGTCAACCCTTTCAAAATTTAATTGAAAATGATTTATTGGATATTGATTTAACCCCTAATAGAGGAGATTGCTTTAGTCATTTAGGTGTGGCGCGAGAAGTATCAATATTAGATAATAAGAAAATAAATAAAACTAAAAGGACACTCTCCCTTTCTAATCAAAATTCAAATATAAAAATTGATATTATGGATGAAACTGAATGCCCTAGATATGCAGCAAGAGTTATAAGAGGTATTAAAGTTGCTCCATCTCCTGATTGGCTTAAGGAAAAAATAGAATCAATTGGTCAAAAAAGTATAAATAACATAGTTGATGCGGCTAACTATATATTATTTGATTTGGGGCACCCAATGCATACTTTTGATTTAAATAAGATAAATAACTCAACTATTATTGTTAAAAAAGCAAATAAAGATCAAAAACTTCTTTGTTTGGATGGCGTTGAACGAAAGATTAGTAAAAATCATTTATTAATATGTGACTCTAAAAAACCTCTTGCTATTGCTGGTATTATGGGCCTTCAAGAATCTGCTGTTACAGAGTCAACAACTGACATATTAATAGAAAGTGCATATTTTAATCCAGTAACAATTAGGAAAGGAGCAAAACTATTAGATTTAAGTACAGAAGCTTCTAAACGTTTTGAAAGAGATACAGACATTGATAATGTTATTTATTCTCTTGAAACATTGTCTGCTCTAATTCAAGAGATTGGAGGAGGGGAAGTCTCTCAGGATTTAATAGATATCTATCCTATTAAAAAAGAAAAAAATAAAATTAATTTTTCCATAAATGATTGCAATGCATTACTAGGTACTGATGTAGATACAAAAGAAGCTTCAAGTATTCTTAAAAAGCTTTCTATAGAAACTAAAACAAATAAAAATAAAATTGAATGTTTGATACCTAGGTATAGAAATGATTTAGAAAGGCCTGTTGATTTATATGAGGAAGTAGCTAGAGTTTATGGCTATGATAATATTCCATCGATAGATACGCTTACTTCTTCTTTTTCAGCGATGTCTACTGATAAAAAGAAAATAAATAAAAACTTATCAAATATTCTATCAATGAATGGATTTAACGAACATTATTCTAATAGCTTGCTTTCTGAAAAAGAGATTGCATTGTTTTCAAAGAATATGGATGTTGAAATAGATAATCCACTAAGCTCTGATATGCAGTATTTAAGAAATTCAATAATACCAGGATTAATTAAAGCTGTTTCATTTAATATGAATCATGGGAACAAAAACTTTAAATTATTTGAACTAGGAGAAGTTCATAAAAAAATTGAAGTAAAAGGATCCAATAAATATATACAAAACAGTGTATTAGGTTTATCATGGTGTTGTTTAGGCAATAAAAACTGGAAAGATAAAACTGTATTTGATATTTTTGATGTAAAAGGTGAAATAAGCTATATCTTTAATTTACTTGGTCTTTTAATAGATTTTAAATATGATAATAAGCTCTTATCTATTCTTCATAACAAAAAGAAAATTGGTTACATAACAACTATTCAAGATATTGATTCAAAATTATTAAAAAATAATCCAAATGTTTTCTTTTCAGAACTCTATATAGATGAAATAAATAATATACTTAGTAACAAGAAAATCACAATTTTAATGCCATCTCAATTTCCAAGTATAGAAAGAGATATATCTATCTTAGTTTCAAAAGATTTTAGCTATAAAGAGATATCTAAGCTGATTTATGCTTCTGGAGGTAACTTACTAAAAGATGTGTCTTTATTTGATTTATATATTGACAGTAGTATAGATGACAATAAGCACAGTTTATCTATTTCATTATTATTTTCATCCAATGAAAGAACTCTTAAGGATGATGAAGTTGATGATTTAATGAAAAAAATTATAAAGGATTTGAAAAGTAAATTTAAAATAATTCAAAGGTAAGGTTAGTTATGAGTGAATCAAAAACAATCACAGTTAATATATATGGCCAAGATTATATGCTTAAAAGCGCAGGAGATGAGGAGTATATAAAAAAGATTGCACAAATTGTTCAGGATAGAATGCAAGAAATTGAGGATACAGGCTTAGATTCAAACTCACAACAATTAAAGATAGCAGTATTAGCTGCCATGAATATTGCAGATGAATTACTTCAATCTGAAGATAAAAAAAATAAATTAATTACTAAAATAGAGACTAAAGGAAATTCTTTTATTGAATATATTGATGATAGAATCAAAGAAATTGAATCAGTAAAGAAGGATTAGTTTTGGAAACTAAGTTATTATTAGGAAAAACTGTCTCTAAGCATATCAAGAGCAAACTAAGTGATAAAATAAATTCTCTAAAAAAGGATGGTATTGTTCCAGGATTAGCTGCAGTCTTGGTTGGAGAAGACCCCGCATCAAAAGTTTATGTAAATAGTAAATCTAAAGTTTTTAACTCTAATAGCTGTTTTAGTCAAACTTATAAAATGGATAAAAAGTCATCTAATGAAGAAATATTAGAGCTAATAGATAAGTTAAATAATGATGATAAAATTCATGGTATTTTAGTTCAGCTACCTCTTCCTGCTCATATAAATTCTAAAAAAATTCTTAATCACGTAGATCCCAAAAAAGATGTTGATGGATTTCATCCCTTGAATTTAGGTTGCTTATTAGAGGGGAATCCAAAATTCATACCATGCACACCAAATGGAATTATAAAAATTTTAGAATTTTATAATATTGAAACATCTGGACAGCATGTAGTCATTATAGGTAGGAGTAATATTGTTGGCAAGCCTATGTTTGCACTATTATCTCAAAAATTTAAAATTGGCAACTCGACAGTCACAATGTGTCATACTGGAACTAAAGACATATCTTACTTTACTAAGCAAGCAGATATTATAATTGCAGCGGTAGGAGTCCCTGAGATGCTTACGGGAGACATGATTAAAGATGGTGCTTGTTTAATTGATGTTGGTATCAATAGAGTCGAAGATCCAAGCTCTGAGAAAGGATATAAACTAGTTGGCGATATTAATGCTGAGAGTGTGATGGGTAAAGCAAGCGCATTAACCCCTGTTCCTGGAGGAGTTGGACCAATGACAATAACTATGCTTTTATATAATACTGTTTGTTCTGCAAGTAATTAATAATTATTTAAAGATATTAAGGCTAATTGTTATAAGCTCTTCATTGGGAAAAACTTTTGAGTGTTTTTCTACCTTTTTTAAACCTGCAAATTGAGCACATTTTAAAAAGATTTCATATTCAACTATAAACTGATCAGAGTAGCCATGGGTAGCTTCATAGGCGATAGTAGGAGTTTGAGATTTATTTTTCCTACTAAGTTTAGGATTTAATCCATGAAGTTCAAGAAGCAATAAGCCATGCTTGTTAATATATTTTTTCCATGAAGAAAAATGATTGATAAGATTTGATGTAATGTCATCTGGAGTTAAATATTCCCCATTATATGCATAGGCACACATTGATTTAATATCAATTTTATTCTCTAAATCATATTTTCTGTAAATTCTATTATGATCTAAAAATGATCTTACATGTAAAAGTTCATCAATATTAATATTGAAATTTGATTTCAAATCATTTTTATACTTATCAGGATTGCTAATATCGGCAATTAAAAAATTACACTCTATATTTGATTCTGTTAGATTTTTTCTTGCTACTTCTAATGCCTCTTGATTTAAGTCTGCAGCAATAAGGGTTAATGGATGAGTCTCTAAGTGTTTTCCTCTTATTGTTTCATTTAAGATTAATTGATATAGATGCTCAAGAAACATCCCATCTCCACAACCCATATCAGCAATACCAGATGGTTGACTATCAATTGGCATATTAAATATATCTATTACGATTTTATCAATCTTTTTAAAATATGTTTTATGAGCACCACCACTACCCCAAACATTTAATCTTCTATTAACATGAATTTCTTTCTCATTTTTTTTTCTTGAATAAATTAAGTTTTCATTTTTAAATATAATTTCATCAAGATTAGAGAAAATTGGTTGATATGATGCGGTAACACCATATGATTTTGATTTAGAAAGAATATATTTATAGATTTCGTCGACATTAATTTTATTATCTTGTGATAATATCTTTTTAATTAACTCTTCTAAATTAGCTGTATTAGCATCATTTAGATTTTGATGTGATATATAAAGCAGTATAGGATATATCAAAACTCCTTCTATATGATGAGCTATCCTTGAATGGATATCTGTATTAGATGAGTGTAGATTTTTAAGTTTACAACACAGAACATCAACTATTTTTTCAACTTTATTTATAAACTCATTTAGATCATTTGTTTTTATATCATTAATAATAAAATTATGTAGTTCTTTGTCTATCTGTTCATAGAAACTATAATTCTCAATTAATTTGAAATATTCTTTACCATAGCTTGTCAAATGATAAAGTGAATCGTTTTGATTTAAAGTTTTTTCCATGGCTCCTAATGATGCAAAGGTATTTAGAGCTACATTTAAATAGCCCATTTGTGCTTTTTTATTAAGAGATAAAGATTTCAAAGATACTTCATTATCAGTTAGGATAGTATCAATAATTCCATTTTTAAAAAGAGTATTCACAGTAGGGACTACAGCAATTCCCTCTAAATGTGAAAATAATTGTATTAATGATATATTTTTTTTCTTATTCAAAATAAATAACTATAAATTCAGTTATATTATAAGGCAGTATATAACTATATATTATATGATAATAGCGATTAAACAAAAGGATAAATCTTGAGTTTAGTACCCAAACATATTAAAGCATTAAAACCATATGTCGCTGGAAAATCTAAAAAAGAATTTAAAAGAAAATTTGGAAATATTAATCCAACGAAGCTTGCTTCAAATGAAAATTCATTAGGATGTTCCCCTAAATCAATCCAAAGAGTCCAATCCTATATAGATAGCTGTAATAGATACCCAGATTCATCTGGTTTTGAATTAAGAACAAAGCTTGCAAATAGATATGACGTAGAGCTTGAAAATGTCATTATAGGATCAGGTAGTGAAGGTATTATGTCAAATATAATGCGCACATTTCTCCATGGAAATGATAGAATTATTTCATCGATGAATTCTTTTATTGGATTTAGGGTGTTAGCTGATGCTAGCGGATATGATACAACTTGGGTCCCTATGAAAAAGTATCATTATGATTTAGATGCAATTGCAAATAAAATAGATAAATATACTAAAATTATTTACCTTGCAAATCCAGACAACCCTACTGGAACATATTTCAAAAAGAAACAATTTGATTTGTTTATGGGAAAAGTGCCTGACAGAGTTCTTATAATACTAGATGAAGCGTACTATGAATACACAGAGGATTTAGATGATTACCCAAATTCAATGCTTTATAGATATGATAATATTATTACGTTAAGAACATTTTCTAAAGTTTATGGATTAGCTGGATTTAGAGTAGGATATGGATTTGCACATGATAACTTAATTTCCAATCTGATGAAAGTTAAGCTTCCTTTTGAACCATCTATTCTTGCTCAAGAGGCTGCACTAGCTGCACTAGATGATGAAGAGTTTTTATCTAAATCAGTTAAATTGAATTTAGATGAGAAATATGCTATGTATGATTTTTTTGAGACTAATGGAATTAATTTTATCAGAAGTGCTACAAATTTTATAACAATATCATTTCCAGATGAGAATAGTAATGAAAATTTTTGTAATTCTCTACTTAAAAATGGTGTTATTGTTAGAAATTTAAAGGCTTTTGGACTTTCTAGTTGCACTCGAATTACAATTGGCACCAAAGTAGAAAATGAAAAATTTAAACAAGTTTTTTTAAAAGTCATTGAAAAGGTTGTAGTATAAAGAACCATGCTTAAAAATTTTAAATATGTAGAATTTTTTGTATCTAATGCGAAGCAGGCATCGCATTTTTACAGATCTGTATTTGGATTCTCTGGACATGCTTATTCGGGTCCAGAAACAGGCAACGATCAATTTGTTTCATACGTTCTAAAACAAAACAAAATATTTTTTGTTTTTACTACAGCTTTATTTGAAAAACATAAAATAACAAACTGGGTTAAAACGCATGGTGATGGAGTCTCTGAGATTGCATTTGGATCTGATTCTGTATTAGATGATTATAACTATGCGATTAGTAATGGCGCTACCTCATCACATGAATATACTGAACTACTTGATTCTGATGGCGTTTATGAAGTAGCTGCTGTAAAAACATATGGTGATGTCATACATACCATTGTTAATGATAGTAAATATAATGGTATATGGAAACCAGGTTTTGTTAGTTATAATCCAAAGGATATTTCCTCTAATAAAACAGATTTATTATTGATTGATCATATCGTAGGGAATGTAGAGGATAAAAAGATGAATGTCTGGGCTGATTACTATGAGAAATCATTTAATTTTAAATCATTTATTGAATTTACTGAAGACGATATCGCTACAAAATATTCTGCGCTTAGAAGTAAGGTTATGAAATCAAGTAATAATAAAATAAAACTACCTATCAATGAACCAGCAGAAGGATTAAAAAAGTCTCAAATTCAAGAGTATATTGACTATAATAATGGAGCAGGTGTGCAGCACATTGCACTCCTTACATCTGATATTATTTCAACTATTTCTGCATTAAGAAAAAATGGAATAGATTTTTTAGATGTTCCAGATAGTTATTATGATGAATTAAAAAATAGAGTTGGAGTAATAGATGAAGATATTAAAAAGCTTAAAGAGTTAAAGATTTTAGTTGATAGAGATTCAGAGGGTTACTTATTACAGCTTTTTACAAGACCAGTCCAAGATAGACCAACGTTGTTTATTGAGATAATTCAAAGGAAGGGATGTCAGGGATTTGGTAAGGGGAATTTCATGGCTCTTTTTAAATCTATTGAAAAAGAGCAACAAAAAAGGGGGAACCTTTAATGTTTTATGCAAAACAGGGTAGTATTCCAAATAAAAGACATACTCAGCATAGAGATAATGATGGTTCCTTATTTTTTGAGGAACATATAAGTCGAGAAGGGTTTTCCAGTATGTACTCTAACGTTTACCATCATAGAATGCCTACTGAAATTTCAGATATTGGAAATTTTGATGAGATTATACATATTAAAGAAAAAGGGAAACATAAAAATAGACACTACTTTACTAAGAAATTAAAAATCTCGGGGGATGCTGTTGACTCAAGGAGATTATTGTTATTTAATGAGGACCTTTTAATATACAAACTAAATATTAATAAAAGCATGGATTGTATTTATAGAAATTCACATTTTGATGAATTGTTTTATATCCAATCTGGAAAAGCTAATTTTTCATCTAATTTTGGATCCATAGAGCTATTCCCTGGAGATTATTTGGTGATTCCAAAGGGAGTTATTTGGAAAATAGATATAGAAAATAATCTAAGTTGCATGCTCTTAGAATCAAGAGGACCTATTGAAATTCCTAATAAATACAGAAATAAATTTGGACAACTGATGGAACATGCTCCATTCTGTGAGAGAGATATTATTATACCTGAATTACAAAATCCAATACATAAATCTGATATAAATCTTAAAATTCGCCTAGAGGATGGTATTCAAAATTATACACTAAAAAACCATCCCTTTGATTTAGTTGGATGGGATGGATTTTATTATCCATGGAAACTTAATATTAATGATTTTGAACCAATCACAGGGAGTATCCATCAGCCTCCTCCAGTGCATCAAACATTCCAAGCCTCAGGGTTTGTTGTTTGCTCCTTTGTATCTAGGTTGTTTGACTATCATCCAGATGCTATTCCTGCACCATATCCTCATTCTAACGTAGACTCAGATGAGGTTATTTTTTATTCAATGGGTGATTTTATGAGTAGGAATGGAATAGAAAAAGAATCAATAACATTTCATCCTGCTGGAATTACCCATGGTCCTCATCCAGGTCGATATGAAGGATCCATAGGTAAAGAAAAAACAGAAGAACTGGCTGTAATGATAGATACATTTAAACCTTTGAAACGATCTGCAAATTTAAATGACATAGAGGATAAGGAATATTCAATGAGTTGGAATACTTAAAGTAATACTTTAAATAAATATTATAAAATGTATAAAACTATAGAAGCAAATAATATTGAGTTAAAAGAAATTTATCATTTAATGATTTCGGGTATCTCCCCGAGACCGATTGCGTTTGTCGGTTCACAAGATTTAGATGGAAACCATAATCTTGCACCATTTTCTTATTTTAATGCATTTGGATCTAATCCTCCAATTATTGGTTTTTCTCCTGCAAATAGTGGTAGGACAGGAGAGCAGAAGGATACTCTAATCAATATTAAAGAAACAAAAGAATTTTCAGTCTCAATAGTTAATTATGATATGATTGAGCAGGTTAGTCTTTCATCGTGCGCATATGATTCAAAAATTGATGAGTTTATTAAAAGTGGATTATCGAAAAAAGAGTCCTCAATTATCAAGCCACCATCTGTCAATAACTCTCCATTTATTATGGAGTGTGAATTATATAACATATTGGAGTTGGGAGGTAAGCCAGGGAGTGGAAATTTAATTTTAGGAAAAATTGTATGTTTTCATATTTCATTAGAAATAATAGATAATGAAGGGAAGATAAATCCTTCTAAACTAGATCCAATATCTAGACTTGGTTATAATTTTTATTCAAGAGCAAGTGAAGGACTTTTTGAGATTCACAAACCCCATCATAATGGGATTGGATTTGATCAGTTACCTGATAAAATTAAAGAGAGCAGCCAATTGACAGGAAATGAGCTCGCAAAATTAGCTGGAGTAGAGCAAATCCCACCTATAAATACAGATTATGCTTATCTTGATAAATTAGAAGAAGATGAACTTGTTAAAATTATAAGAGAATCTTTATCTAATATGGATATTAAATTGTCTTGGCAGGCAGTGTTGAACTTAGTGAACAGATGACAGCAGTTCCTCTTTGGAAACCTTCTTTAGATATTATCAAAGAAACAAATATTACTTTGTTTCAAAATTATATCAATCAAAAGTATAAATTAAACCATTCGGATTACAAAGAGCTTCATAGTTGGTCAGTTAAATTTCCTGATCAATTTTGGTCTTCTTTAATAGAATTTACAAAAATAAAGTATGATGGTAATCTAGACCCTTCAATTGATGGAGCAATGAAAATGCCAGGAACCAAGTGGTTCCCAAATCTAAAATTAAATTTTGCTGAAAATTTATTAAAATTTAATAATGATAATGTTGCGATAGAGTTTCATCGAGAAGATGGCCTTTTAGTTGAGTTATCATATAAAGAATTAAACAAAAAAGTAGAATACTGTTATAGCTATTTAAAATCAATCAATGTACAGGCAGGGGATAGAGTAGCTGCAATTATTCCCAATATTCCTGAGGCTATTATTTTTATGCTTGCTACAAGCAGCATAGGAGCTATATGGACAGCATGTTCACCAGATTTTGGTGAGGATGCTATACTTGAAAGGTTCCTTCAGGTCAATCCAAAAGTTTTAATTTCTACAGATGGTTATTTATTTAAAGGAAAATATTTTTCAATTGAAGAAAAAATTTCTACTATTTCATCTAAACTACCAGCAATAGAATCAATAGTTATGATTGACTATGTGAAAAAAAGTAAGATTTTCAACTCAAGAACAATAGAGTATCACTCTATTCAATCTATTGACAAGAGAGATAAAATTAAATTTTCAAAATTTAACTTTAGCGACCCATTATATATCATGTATTCATCTGGAACCACAGGTAGACCAAAGAGTATTGTCCATTCTATTGGAGGGACTCTTGTTCAGCATATTAAAGAATTAGCCCTACATGTAAATCTTAGTGAAAATGATAAAATATTTTACTATACA
>CAZHKH010000016.1:0-21075 GCA_964532515.1 uncultured bacterium | reverse complement strand
GAAATAATAAAAGCGGGGTTTATGCAAACCCCGCTTTTTGTTTAGAATCAATTCTCATTAAATTATATATATGTATATAAAAATATCTAATCTAACAAAATCGTTTAAAATGTTTAAAAGATCTGCTGGTCTTAAGGGTGCTCTCAAATCATTTTTTAATAGACAATACACTAATTTTTTTGCTTTAAAAAAAATTAATTTGGAATTAAAGAAAGGTGAAATTGTTGGAATATTAGGTGAAAATGGAGCAGGAAAAACTACTTTAATAAAATTAATGGTTGGCCTATTACACCCTACTGAAGGTGATGTTATTATTGATGGATACAGCCCATGGAAAAGAAACCATGAGTATTTAAGAAATGTTGCTATTGTTATGGGACAAAAAAATCAATTATGGTGGGACATTCCAGCGTCAGAATCATTTTTATTAAATAAGCATATATATCAGATAGATGATTCTATTTACAAGGAAACCTTAAATGAACTTGTAGATCTTCTAGATGTTAGGGATAAGCTTGATGTTCAAGTAAGAAGACTATCATTAGGAGAACGCATGAAAATGGAAATAATTGCTGCTTTACTCCATAGACCATCCCTTGTTTTATTAGATGAACCAACGCTAGGGTTAGATGTTATTTCTCAGTCAAAAATAAGAGACTTTGTTAAATATTATAATAAGAAATATAATGCAACTTTTATTATTACAAGTCACTACACAAAAGATATTCAGGAGATGTGTAAAAGGGTTCTTGTTCTTCATGGTGGAGAACAGATGTATGATGGAAAATTTAGTGAATTAATAAAAGCAATAAACCCTGAAAGACGATTATTATTTGAGTTTAGTGCAATGCCTGAAAAATCATATATACAGAATCTTAAAAATAAATTTAAGTTAGAATTAAATGATAATATTTTAACTGCTCAGCTACCTGAATCAGAGCTTAAGGAATTGTTAGCTACTCTTCTTGATCAGTTTTCTCCACATAGTATGAGTTTTGAAGATTTACCTGTTGAAGAAACGATGAAGAGTTTTTTTCAAAATCCCCAGGATTATTTATAGGTGCAGGCTATTATAAAAAAATATTCGGCTGTTTTAAAAATTAATTGGATTCAGGCACTTGAATATAGAGCTAATGCCCTAGTCGGTGTTATTGCAATCATATCTGGATTGTTCATTGAATATCAAATTTGGAGTTTGATTTTTAAATCCCAAAATCTAACTACTATCAATGGATTTGAATTTCGTGAACTTATGATATTTATTTTTCTATCGATTGTGGTTGGCCAGTTAAAATCATCATGGCATACATCAGGTGAGATGATAGAAGGAATTAGAACGGGTGATATTAATAAATTTCTTATCCGGCCTATATCTTATTTCTGGTATCATTTTATGATGTTTATCGGAGTAAATTCGCTTTATTATACGGTTTATTCTTTATTGCTATTTACTTTCATCACTATCTTTCCAGGATTAATATTTCCAACAGCAATAAATTTCATTGGGTTTATTCTCGCACTATTGATATCTATCTTTTTATCATATTCTATATACTATATAATGATTTGTTTTGCCTTCTGGTTTGGTGAGGTCAGAGCTATAGTTGTTGCATATAATCTTACGATGTTGGTATTGTCTGGCCAATATATTCCTATTCGATTATTTCCTGAATCAATTATAAAGTTCATGGAAATCACACCGTTTATATATCTTGTAGATTTTCCAGTTAGTATAGCAACTGGTAGAATGCCAATCGAGCTATGGATAATAAATTTTATTTGCTCTATTGGATGGTGTGTTATTATGTGGATAATTGGTATTTTAATTTACAATAGAGGCATAAGGCAATATGAGGCATATGGTTCTTAGATACACTAAACTTTGGCTTGCCTTTTTTAGGAATAGCTTAACAAGAGATATGGAATTTAAAATGAATTTCATCGCCAATTTATTTATTGATTTTATATACTATGGATCTCTCTTCTTCTTTTTTAGTGTTATTTTTTCTTATGTTGATGCTCTTGGTGATTTTTCAAGAGATGCAGTTATTATATTTTTAATTATTACATATTTAACGGATACCGTATTTCTTTTTTTCTTTGGAGCTAATACATTTCAAGTTAACAGAATGGTTGTAAGGGGCGATTTAGATATGCTACTATTAAAGCCTATTAATTCATTATTTTTCATCTCTTTTAGATATGTTTCTACATATGCTTTAATATCAATGTGTATATTATTAGGAGTGCTTCTAAGGGTGACTTATTTATACTCACCATCTATTGGGCTACTTAACTATACCATTTTCTTTATTTCATTGTTATTGGGTATACTCATTTTATATTGCGTTGAATTTATAATTGCCTGTCTTGTATTCTGGTATAAAAACTTTTCTGTAGGTGGATGGCTTGCAAGTGAATTAACAAAATACTCTAGAAGACCAGATTCAATTTACACAGGAGTTTTTAGAAAGGCATTATTTAGTTTTTTCCCAATGGCGCTAGTTTCATCTCTTCCAGCAAGAATATTATTATTTGGACCTAATTTTAATTTACTCTTATTACAAGTATGTGTAGTCTCTGTAGCATTAAGTCTAGCTGTGTTTGTATGGCACAGAGGATTGATACGATACGATAGCGCATCATCATGAAAATACAAAAAATATTTATACTTATTTTATTATCATCATCTCTATTTGCTTCTAGTAAGCCTACCATCGTACTTCTTCATGGTTTTATGGGTTGGGGAAGAGATGAAATGGGTGAATATTACTATTGGGGTGGGTTAACAGACCTTCAAGAATATTTAATATCTGAAGGGTTTAATGTACACACAGTATCAGTTGGACCAATTTCTTCAAATTGGGACCGTGCCATAGAAGCATTTTATCAAATTAAAGGTGGGCAGGTAGATTATGGACTCTCCCATTCATTAAAGTATAATATCACTCAACATCCAAATGAAAAACAGTATAGTGGTTTCTTTAAAGATTGGGACTCAGATAACCCAATTCATATTATCACCCATAGCCAGGGTGGTCAAACGGCAAGGATGTTAGAATATTTATTAAAAACTAAATTTAATGGTGAGGGCTCTGATTTATTATCAACTAGCAAGGAAGGTTGGATAAAGAGCATTACTAGCATTTCATGTCCTCATAATGGAACTATTTTAGCTGATGAAGTAAGTAAGAATCTTCCATTTCTTCAGAATATGACCCCATTTTTTGGTATTTTAGAAGAATCAAAAATTAATGAATTATATAATTTTAATTTAGATCAATGGGGTCTCAACAAATTAAAGGAAGAAACAACAAAAGATTATTTAGATCGTCTTTCTAAATCAGGGATCAAGGACTCAAAAAATTTTTCTGCATGGGATCTTTCAATCGAAGGAGCAAAAGAATTTAATGATATATACTCTACTGATCCGAATGTGTATTATTTTTCTTATTTAACTTATTCAACTAAAGAATTAGAAAATAAAACACATATTCCAGATTTCAATATGTCGTTATTAGTATGGATACCTTCATTAATTATTGGAAAATCACCTAAAATTCCTGATGAATGGCATATGAATGATGGAATTGTTAGTACTGCTTCGATGAAATATCCAATAGATAGCAATGGAATGGCAGAACCAAATAAAATTTTTGATGAAAATGATATAACTAGGGGTATCTGGCAGATTATGGAGCCAATTCATCAAGATCATCATATTATTATTGGACATAGACTAATCAATTTAGATGAGGATAAGATGAAATTATTTTATAGGCAAATATGTAGTAGATTATATGGTTTAGAATAAATCGAGTGAATGTCAAAAAAAATAACATATAAAATTAATAGTGATATTTTAAAAGCAAGTACGCTACCATCTTCCTACTATACAGATGAATCCATGTTCAATGTTTCTTATAAAAAAATATTTTCATCTTCATGGCAATTTGCTTTAGATGCCAATCAATTAAACAATAATAATATTATTCCGATTGATTTTTTATCTGGGATATTCTCTGAGCCCCTACTAATAACTAAAAATAATAATGAGATAAATTGCATATCAAATGTTTGCACTCATAGAGGGCATATCGTATGCAATAAACAAAAAAAAGGAAACTCATTAACTTGCAGATATCATGGCAGAGTATTTGATTTAAATGGAAAATTTAAAAAGGCACCTGGATTTGAAGGAGCACTTAACTTCCCATCCAATCAGGACAACCTTCAAAAAGTTAATATTAAACAATGGAGAAACTTCATTTTTCTTTCACTGGATAATCAAGCTAATAATTTATCAGTTCTAAATGATATTGATAATAGATTAAAGAATTTTCCGTTTAACGAAATAAAATTTTCTAATAAGTTATCTAATTCTTTTGATATTAATACTCACTGGGTGATGTATTGTGAAAATTATTTAGAGGGATTTCATGTTCCATTTGTGCATAAGGGGCTTTCAAAGGATATTGATAATCAGAGCTATACAACGGAAATTCTTAATGATGGTGTTTTACAGTATGCAAATAAAAAAAATTCAAATAATAAAGATTTTTATGCACATTACTACTGGCTATTTCCTAATATGATGTTCAATTTTTATGATTGGGGGCTATCTATCAATATTGTAGAACCAATAGCAAAAGATAGAACCAGAGTAAGGTTTCTATCATTTCCAATTAATAGCTCCCAGTCTTTATCTAAATCAATATCTGACCTTATTAGAGTAGAATATGAAGACCAGGCTGTTGTTGAGAGTGTTTGCAAGGGGATGAGATCAAGATACTATGAGAGAGGGCGATACTCTCCAAATTATGAAAAGGGAGTACACTATTTTCATCAATTACTTTCAAGGTATTTTTAATGAAAATTTGTTTATTTTCAAAAAATTATGGGGCCCTTGATGGCTGTGCTCAATCTGTTTTTGATGTTATAGTATCTCTTTTAGAATCTGGAGTTGATTTAAGAGTTATGTATAATAAAAATTTTCCTGATATTAGTGAGCATGATGGATTTAATATTAAAGAACAGTTCCAAATTTATCCGTTACCAAGAAAAAATTTGATTGATTCTATATTTTATAATAAAAAAAGATTCAATAAAATTTTAGAGATTAACCCACATGTATGTATTGTAAATGGAATTAGTGGTCATTATTTTAGAAGTATTCTAGAAAAAGATTTTTGTAATAATAATATCATTATTATAAGAGAATCTCCTCAGCTATCTCAATTTAAAAATGAAGAGAATTCACTTAAACTGATGATTAAAAAAATGACATACTATCAAAAATTCATATTTGTCTCTTCTAATGTCATGAATCAGTGGAAAAAACTTTTAGATTTAAATGATAAACAAATCTGTTATATCCCAAATTGTATTAATGAGAGCAAAGCAAGGCAGGCCAAGTTAAAGGGAAAAACACTCCTTCAAAATGAGTTAAAGTTTGATAAAGAAAAATTTAATATTACATGTGTAGCCAGCATTCAAAAAAGAAAGGGGCAGGATCTTATATTTAGCAGTATAGCTAAAATAGCAGAGAAAATTCCAAATATTCATTTTCATATTGTAGGTAAGGAGAAAAAACCTGATTCAGATGAAATGATATCTATGATACCTAGTAATTTTTTAGATTATTTTACATTTTATGGATCAAAAAACAATGCAATTGAATATTTGTGTGCCTCTGATGCAATGATCTTGCCATCAAGGTCAGAGGCATTTCCGCGTGTGACTCTAGAGTCAATGGCAGTTGGAACACCAGTTATTATTAGTGATGTAGATGGAAATACTGAACAAATTTCTCATAATCAGACCGGAAAAATATTTTCAAATGAAAATATCTCTGAATTGATAAAGTGCATTAAAGATTTATACAGTAATACAGATTTAGCATGTAAGCTAAGAGAAAATGCCATGAATTATTATATAAATAATTTTTCAAGAGATAAACATATAGATAATTTTAAAAAATATTTTCAATCAACATAAATTTTATTTAATAAGGAGAGATGAAATGAATTCTAAAATAAAAATTATTATTATAATATTTTTATTCGGGTTTTTATACTCAGAAGAATGTTCCTGTAATAATCGAATGTATCAGGTGTGTGGGAATGATGGTTTTACTTATCCAAATAAATGTATAGCTGAATGCTTTAATACAGAAATCGCTTATATAGGCCCATGCATGGAATCAAACATATCAGGATGTCCCGATGGCTCTTTAATATGCCTAGGAGCAGACTATGAGGATGATTGCTATAATTGTCCAGTAAATAAATATAGTATTTTCAGTAAATACACTGAATCAAATCATCTGCTATTTACTGCTAATGCAGAGTCACTTTATGGAACTATCCAGATAGATATGCAGACGGATGTTGATAGATCACGTGTTAATTCTTTTAAGATTACTCTAAGTAATTTAGATGAAGAGTGGAAAGAAAAAATTGAGGCGGTCAAAGTATTAGCAGAAATTAATATTCCATTTGAAAATAATTCCTATACCATAGATCTGTTAAATATATATAATTATAATTATAATTACCCTGACAGGGAAGTGCCAGTAGAACGATATAGAAAATAATTACGTTTTCTTATCTTTTTTTCTAGCAGCTGGGAATAATACGTTATTCAGAATTAATCGGTATCCTGGAGAATTTGGATGTAGAGACAAGTCTGTTACTGGATCATTCACTTTATGTGTATAGTCTTCTGGGTCATGTCCACCTAAAAACGTAAATGTTCCCTTACCTACATTTCCATGGATGTATTTTACTTCAGGAGTATTCTCTACTTCACCTAAAATTACTACATGTTTTTTAAGTACATTTCTATTAAACCCTGTTGTTTGACCTCTAAATCCATTAATAACACCAACATGATCTTGCGTCAACATTGTTGGGACAGGATCCCATTTAGCGGAAAACTCGAATAAAGTAAAATAGTCTTGTTCAGCTGTTTTAAGATTAGGACTTTTATTAGAAGGATAATCAATATCTGAGAATTCATATATCATAGGATTTGTAATAATAGAATAATTTTCAAATGCAATTCCATTTGAGAAATCCATTTTAGACCGGTAGCTTGGATCAACAGGAGTCCCATCAAAAACCATATCTACAATATCAACACTATGAGCAGCTAGCGCGATATCAAATGAATCTGTCCCCGAACACATTGCAAATAAGAATCCACCATCAAACACATATTGTTTAATTTTTAATGCAATAAATTTTTTAAGGTTATGTACCGAGTTAAACCCATGTTTTTTTGCAGTCTGATTAAAATCAGATTCCATTTTTTTGTACCAAGGTTGATTTCTATAGCTCCGATAAAATTTTCCATATTGTCCTGTAAAATCTTCATGGTGAAGATGAAGCCAATCATAATCATCAATTTTATTATTTATCACCTCATCATCAAATATTACATCATACTTAATATCTGCATATGTTAGAACAAGCGTTACGGCATCATCCCAGTTTTGTTTCCCTGGAGGCGAGTACACTGCAATTTTTGGAACTTTTTCAAGTAGTATAATCTCCATATTATTTGCTTCAATAGTTGAAAATATTTCTGATAGAGCAACACTATTAATGAATTCATAGTTCACTCCACGGATTTTGCAGACATTTTGGATGTCATCTATGTCATCCATTAGGAACGACCCTCCACGATAATTAAGAAGCCAATCAACATTATTTGACTTTTCTAAATGCCGGAAGGCAACTCCATATGCTTTCAAATGATCAGATTGCATATGATCCATAGGTATTAAAATTTTTTGAGATAGACAAATACTAAACAAAATTATTAATAATATATAATGCTTTATTTTCATCCAATAATCTCCTCAAGTCGCAGTCTAATTTCTTGATAAAAAATACTACTTTCAAAATTTCCCATAAAATTCATATATCCATCAGCTGCTGCATTAATATCTTTTATTACATAATCATGAAGCTCAGCAGATAGCAATAAAGCTAACTCTGAAAATATATTATTAGATACAACAGAGGACAGAGTGTTTTTAGCAAGACTATAATCATGTAGATTAATATATATATAACCAAGATAATATGAACAAATATTATTAATTATTTCAGTCGTTGATTTTGAGAGTAAATCAAATTTAGTTATGGCTGCAGAATAATTTCTTTTTTTTATTTCAAATAATCCTTCAGAGAACAAGGATAGCTCATCATCTTTTTTATTAAATAGCATTATTAGTGTGACCCCATCGAGAAATTCATTATAAAAAAGATTATCCTTTTCAATTTGTTTTAATTTTTCATTCAGCTCTATGGTTAGTTCATCAAAATTTTTCAAATAAAATAACACTTGATATCTTTTAAGGTCCAAATAATCTTCTTGAATATTATTTTGATATCGATTCTTATATTTTTCAATTAAAGTTAGTAGCTTTTTATCAACCGCACCACTCTCTATACTGATATCAATTATTTTTATTGCACTTTGGAATCTAATTTCCCGATCTATTGCTGACTTTTCAAGATCAATAAAATCACTGATTGATTCATTATAATTAGTATTCGTCATAGATTTAAATTCAGCTACTTTATACTTTGCTTTTGAATTATTGTACTTGGTGATCAAAGAGTCGTACATCATAATAGCTTTTGAGAGTTGATTAGATTTAAAATCTATTTTTTCATATCCAAATGGATCTAATTCTAAGAATGAGTTTTGAATGATTCTATCTGATATTGGCAAGTGTATTTTTTCTTTTTTTGATTTTATTTCAAGTATAGTCGCAAGCTGAAATATTGATAATTCAGTAATTTCATTATCATTTAAATTTATAAGAAAATTAAATATTTTTTCTGCATTAGAAAATTGAGCTTCTTTCATCATATTAACAGAAAAATCATACAAACTTTTTTCATGGTAATAATTTTTTATCATTAAGTCAGTTGACTGATCATAATCTTTCCATTTAAACTTATATTCAGCTAATACATTGCCTTTAATTTTTGAGGGTTCTTTTGTTAATGTTTTTATAATTATCTGTTTGACATTATCATCATCAGGGAAGCGAGCAAATTGATTTCGAATAGAGCTATACTCATTATTTATATATTTGTTCAACTCTTTTGTATTTGTTAAACATAGGATAAACTCATCAATTGATTGTTGATATTTATTATTTAAAAGGTAGTGTTTTCCTAATTTTTGTGAATAAAAATTAGGAAAGCCATATTGGGCTCTTATTTGATTTACTTTTAAAATAGCCAATTCATCCTTATCATAATACATTAATCTAGATATATATCTTTCCAGCTTACTTAGATTTATGGGACGATTGATTTCGTCTAGGTTTTCTTTGATTAAATTATTAATAATTTGATATCCTTCATTTCCTAGTTCTTTATACATTGGATTTTTCCCAGATACATATAATAAGTTTTCTGCTAATGCTAGCATGGCATTAGAACTTTCTTTATTTGAGTTTGCATATTCTCTTGATATTTCTATTAGTTTTTTCCAATCTTCTTGTCTCTTCAGAAAATTTTTATAATTAGAAAAGATATAACTACTAGTTTTTTTTTCATTAAAAATTTGTTCAAATATTAATCTCGCCTCATCGGTCAATCCAGCATTCTCATGAGATATTGCTCTCTTTACATTTTGTCCATCAGTCGCTTGGAATACTGATGAGTGTTCATTTGCAGTTCTAATTTCGTTACTTTTCTTTTTTATATTTTCAAGGATATTCTCATCTCCATTTAAACTTGAGAATAGATTCAGATAGGTGCATATTGAGAGTATCAATATAATTTTATTATTCATTTGATTCTTCTTCTAAATATTTAAAATACTTTTTTAAAATAATTTGATAGTCTGTTGAGTATTCTTGCTCCAAGGCTTCTTGCAAAGCAGTTGTTAAAAGTGTTTGTCTCTCACCTCTGTCAGATGGAAGTGATAGTGGCCCATCATATGTAAGCATTTCAGCTGCTTTACTTTTTCTTTTTTCATTATAATCTTTTTGCTTTAATGATTTTTGGCTATCAAGCATACGCGATAGAATTTTTTCTTGCCGATCTATTGTTTCTCGCGTTATTTTTTTTCTTTTAAAGTCTTTTATGACTTCTTCCATATCTTCACTAGCCTTTGATAGGCCATTAGATCCTTGTTCTCCAGGCATATCGCCAAGCATCTCTTCAAGTTGTTTTTTAAGAGCTTCCTGCTCTTGTTGAAGGCGTTTCATTAATTCCTCTTGTATACTTTTACCCTTTCCGCCTGGCATGAAGCCCGGGTTGTTGCACTGTTGGGAACCTTGATTGATTTTTTGCTGTCCTTCTGCCATTTTTGATAGTTCCTCAAGGTAACTTTCCATTCCAGAGGCAGACATAGAACTTTGCATTTTATTAAGTGAGGATAAAAGGATATAAGCAGTTTCATTAATTGCATTGATAGCTTTTTTCTGATGATCTCTTAATTCTTGTTTTATATTTTTTTGTTCCATCAGTCCGATAGATTTTTGAATTGAAAGTTGCGCAGACCCTATAGTTCTGTTTACACCTGGAGGGATATGCAATGTTTTATTTGAAACTTGAATTAACTGTTCAATAAACTTTACAATTTTATTTTTTATTAGATGTTGATTAAATGCAATATTTGGTATTTCTGGGCTATATGATGGAAATTCATTTAATCTAGTATATACTAATTCTTGATCAAATGAAATAAATTCAATACTTCTAATTAAATTTATAAACTCGACTGTCATTTCATCCACCATCTTAGAATTAAATGAATTTTTTATATCATTTATTTCACTTAATAAAGTATTTAAATCTTCAATTATATCTTCAGATTTAGAAAAAGATTCTTCTAGCATATTTTTTTGCATATACTCTTTTGCTTTTTCCATGTCATCTCTAGTTTTTTTTGAATTTTCCCCATTAATAATGTTTTTCAATGACTCGGCTGCTTTTGATGAAAATTTTTCAATATTTTCAATATTACTAACAATAGATTTTTCAAGATCTTCATAAGAATTTATTTGATTAATTTCGCGTTTTAATAAATTTTCAAAGTTTACATTATTATTTATAAGATCATTTGAGATATCAACCTGATGAGAAATCATTTCTTCTATCATTTTTATAAACTCATCAAGGGCTTGCTCGGCCATTGCAAGTTGAAATAGTTCGATAAATCGATCAAGTTGCTCCTCAAGCATCGATATATCTTGTTTAAGATTTTGAATTTCACTGAGCATTTGGTCGGTGCTCATTTTATTCATCATTTCATTTAATTTATTTAAAGATTCAAGCATCTCAGCAGTCATGATTGCATCTAATAATTCTTGAAATTCATTAAACTTGTCAAGCAATTCTTGATTAAAGAGATCATTGTTTTCTGCTTCTTCCTGTATATCTTCAAGCATTTCACTTATAGACTCAATATCATTTAATATGTCATCAATTTTATCTGAAGATTCTGTTATTTTTTGTTCTTGCTCCCATGTGACTTCTTCTGATTTAAGTAACTCTTTTTCAAGTTCATCGACCAAATCATATACCTCATCAACACTAAGAGTGATTTCTTCTACTTGGTCAATCACTTCATTCTCAAGATTGCTAATATTTTTAAACAAATCATCAAGAGACGGGACCTCACCTATAAATGGCCCTGCCCTTGTTATTGATGGACCAGTAACGTTATTATTATCTGATACAAATATATAAAATTCAATTTTGTCATCAGGAGCAAGAAAATGATTTGAAATGTCCCACATACTAACAATTCGTTGAGCCTTTTGATTTATTTCTACATTATTAATTTTATATTTATATACTAAAGAGTCTTGAGATAGATAACTAGGCTTGATGATTTTATATTCTATCCAGGCATCACTAAATCCATAGTCATCAATAATTTGCATATCAATCTCGACAATTCGACTATCATCAATAGTAAATTCATTTTGAGGGTTAGCAACAAAAATTTGAGGCTTAGTATCATTTATAACATTAATTCTATTTAGCGGGGGATTAATATTGATGATTTCATCTACATCCTTACACATTAGTAGTATATCGCAGCTATTGTTAATAATAACATTATCATCAATATATTTCTGTTTAGTATCAAGAGGGATTATATCATCATTGATTTTCAACCAGGCACTATTAACATCTTTATTGGCAGTTGCTTTAATGTTCAGGAGGCTCCCTTCAAGCATTGATATATCAGTATTATTTGCAGAAAAATATGCTTTTTCTAATTTTGAATAGTCTGGTGGAATTACTGTAAACTCAATAGAGTTAATTCGAGGTCTTTTAATAACTGAAATATCCTGATCTGATGACTCTATTTTATCCCAAGGATCCAATATTGATTTAGATTTATATTCAGCCCAATAAGTAAAATCATTTAATATATTTTTCATTGTATAAATATATTTTCCATTAGCATAATCAACAGCAATTAAATGTTTGTCAGCTTTATCTAAAACAATAATATCAATTGAATCTGGAGGATTTTTATCATGAATTTTAAAAATTAAATCTAATGAATCACCCTCAAGAACTTGATTTGCTTGATAGCTGTTGATAATTTGGAATGGTTTTGGAATTTCATATTCTTTCGTTGGATTTAAAAGCCTTATAGATGCATTTGAAAATCCATTATTGAAAAGAATAGCTGTAAGGATTATAACAACGAATGCTGATGCGGTAAAAATTTTTCCTCTAAATGGTGTTTTATAGTTGATTTGTGGCGTACTATAAATTTCATTTTCTATTTTTTCAATAGCCCTATCTCTTAGCTCCCTAGAAAGGTCACTCTTCGTATTGGCTTTATGAAGTTGGTGGGCATTTATTAACTTATCAGAAACTTTATCATTATTAATGCCAATCTCTTTTGCAATATCTTCATTTTTAAATTTTTCCAACTTTCCTTGTATTTGGAGAAATAATTTTACGATAAAAAGACTAAAAATAGATACAAATAATGAGATCAATACTATATCAATTCTAATTCTTGTAGAGGTTTCAAAAAAAATAAAATTTTCTAGTATTATAAATACAATAAAGAGTATAATAATGTTTATTAGTAGGAATAAAGAGTTCTCTACAAATAAATTGATAGATTTAATTTTTCTATAATTGTATAAAAATGATAATATTTTATTTTTAATTTTCATCTTGATAATGAATATATAATAATTTTAGTACCCATTTTAAGCGCTTCCTGTCGTTTTGATTCCAAATTTCCATGAACTGAGCCATCTTCCCATCCATCTCCAAGGTCTGATTCATAAGTATATAGTGCAATTATTTTATTATTATGGAATAATGCTAAAGCCTGGGGCCTCTTGCCATCATGCTCATGAATTTTAGGTAATCCATTATTAAATTTATAATATATATTAAAAATAGGATGGTTTTTTGGAACTTCTACCCATTTTTTGTCTGGGAATACTTTTTCCATCTCTCTTCTAAAGGCTTTATCCATCCCATAATTATCGTCTGCATGAAGAAAGCCCCCATTGAGAAGAAAATTTCTCAATAAATGTGCCTCAGTATCTGTAAATGCAATATTCCCATGACCAGTTATATATAGATAGTAGCTCTCATAAAATGCATCGGATCCAATTTTAGCTCTATTTTCATTTTTATTTATTTCTATATTTGTATATCTAGAGGCAAAATCAAGCAAATTGGGTATAGAGCTTGGATCAGCATACCAGTCACCCCCACCTGAGTACTGAAGTCGCGTCATCGTAAATGCCCCTGCATTAGAATCAAATGCAAGCAATTTTGAGCTCATCAATAGAATCATACTTGATATATATATTAAATTCATATCTATAAAATACATTTTCAATAGATTTAATAGAAATAAAATTACATGGAGTTCAGTTGGGATAAATTGGATTATTTAATAGATTAATGGGTATGAGAAAATTTGTATTGTATATATTAATCCCACATACAATGGCTTTAGTTTTTGGTCAAGAATCATGGAATACTAATGTACTGGACTACTCCTTTAATAATAGTGCCAGAACAATGGTCTTTAGACAGCCCATTACTTTTAGTCCATTTGAAATTAAGGCAGGATATTTTCATTATGGAGGAGTTGATTATTTAAATAATTTTTCATTATTTCCATCAAATATAAACTCGCATCCAGTCATATTAGACTCAACTCACACAACTTATGACGGATTGCAAGGGAAGAAAGATCGTCAAGGGATTTTTGTTGAAGTTGATTTTCTAAAGACAAATATACTTCTACATCTAATACCACAAAATATTTTTGATATCCACTTTGGATTGGGATACAGGATGTCCCATATGCTAAATAACCCAGACCTACCTAATGACATAACCTATCCAAATCCCAATGAAAATTGGCAAGAGTATAAATTTTCTCCCAAAATTCATGACTTTAATTTTAATACAACAATTCAATGGCAGTTTAATCAATTAGTTATTCCATATATTTATCATTCGATTGGATTCTCAAAAATTTCACTATACAAAACAGAGGCCAATAGAAAATATTTATATGGAAATGCTATTAGCGAAACCTTTGCATTCGGAATAAAAAAAATCATTTCTTATGAACAGAGCAATAGATACAACCTGTATTATGGCTTTGAGTTCAAATCGCTAAGAACTACAACTATTAGCCTAAAAGATCCTCAGCAATTTTCTCCAATCACGGGATTTGATATGAGAGGAGTTAATTTAAATTTAACATTTGGAGTTATATTTGGGGGTAAAAAAACTATCGGAGATGAAGCGTTTTCCATGTTAATTCATAATGATATTGAAAATGCTATCCCTGCATTTGAAGAGTATATTGAAAATTATCCGAAGCATGGAAAAATAAAAAAAGCAAAAAAAATGCTTTCATTCTGCAAACAACAGTTGCCCTATAAAAATTATAAAATCGCAATGAAAAATTTAGATGATCAAAAAATTGATGATGCAATTATATATCTTAACGATGCATATGCATATGCAGATGATAGCCTTAAGGTTGAAATAAATTTGACTAAAGAAACTCTTGCAAAAGAGATGATGTTAGATTTTGAAACAAATTTTAATGAAATATCAATTAAGGATTGTGAAAAAAAATTAAATTTTTTATCAGAGTTATCTCCATCTATAAAAGATGAAATAAAAATCATGAAAGCTGAATTATTTCTTAGAAAAGCAACTTTATTACATGAATCAAATTTATTAATTGATGCGCTTAGATATTATCAAATTGCGTTATCCTATAATGATAAACTTTTATCATTAATTAACAAAAGGATGGAGTCATTAATTAATGGAATTATTAATAAATCAAGTGAGTATCAAGAAAAAAATGAAATTATTCTTACGATTGAGACTCTTAAAATAGCTATTGAAATAGATCAAAAATTATCTTATAAATTAAATCCGACAATTTCTATTCTAGAGGAGCAGGTTCAACAGATAAAAGATCAAAAAACTCGCCAAATAATGCATGAAATTATTGAAGAAAATAAATCTAAGGGTAATACAAATAATAAAGATTTAATTATAGGAATGACAAAGGATAGAGTTATTGATTATATTAGCATGCCAGATCAGATTGAATTTATAACTTCATCATTAGATGCATTTGAAATATGGATATATAACGAATCAAATAGAAAATTATTTTTTAAGAATGACAAACTTTATCATATTCAAAATATAGAGGATTAAAAATGAAAAGATTTATAGCTATTTCATATTTATTTATTTTATTTAATTTATTATTTTCAAATCAGATGATTGTTGTAGGAGAAGTTTTTACTGAGTCATGGTGACCATATTGTCCAGATGCCCGTGCTGGCATATATGATCTGGCCAATGCGCAACCAAATTTTATTCCATTAATTTTTCAAGGGGACACGCAGTATGCAAGCCCAGGATATGTATCTAGGTTTAATCAGTACAATGGCTCTGGCTTACCATTAGCCCAATTTGGTGGCTATTTAAGTGTATCAGGGGGTGGTGGCAATATGTACAACACCTACTTAAGTAGATATAATACTGTAAGCAATATTAATAGCCCACTATCCATGCAATTATCATCTGATATTATAGGCAATCAAATTATTATGCATGCAGATATAGAGGTCACAGGGGATATTGATCATTCAAACAATAAAGTTGTATTCATATTAACATCATACCAAGATGATGACTATTTTTGCTCAGTGATAAGTTATGATTATTCAACATTTAATCTAACATCAGTTGGAGAGTCTAATACTTTTGATATGAGTGTTGATATTGATCCTAATTGGGATATCAACGAAATAAAATTTGTTGGACTTGTCCAATCTTTTAATGATAATCATATCCTGCAGGCAAGCTCTATGGAAGTTCCTCTTAATAATTTACTTGTAATAGATACACAGTTATCAGGAGTAGATGATGAAGATGGTGGCGATGGCGATGGTATCGCAAATCCAGGTGAAAGTATTTTTCTATCTCTTAATATTATAAATGAATCAATGGAGTTGATGCCATCTAATACTGAGGTTATAGTATCATCAAATACCGAAGGGATTGATGTATTGGAATCGGTACACACATACACCGGGGCTATCGATGCTGGTGGATATCAGAGCATAGATATCCCCATCTCTATATCAGGAAACATCCAACTTGGATTAGCTGATTTTAGTATAACATTAAATTGCTTCTACATAGATAATTATTCCAATGAATTAATTTTTTCAAAATCATATCAAAGATTTTTAGAGGTAAATTTATATCAAGTTGGTTTCCCATACATCCTTAGCAGCCAGATATATACCTCCCCTGCTGTTGTAGATATAGATCAGGACAATAATAAAGATATTATTTTTGGAGATTTTTTAGGGAATCTACATGTCATTGATCAATTTGGGAATAGCAAACCTGGATTTCCATATGATATGCATGATCAGATATTTGGATCGCCTGCTATTGCAGATATTGACAATGATGGAGATATTGAGATTGTAGCAACATCAAAAAATAAACGACTATGTATCATTAACTCAGATGGTTCTCAGCAATATGAATACAATACTGGCCAAATGCTTTTAGGGACCCCTGCTATTGGGAATATTGATAGTGACAGTGATCTTGAAATTGTATTTGGAGGTTATTCTTCATCAAAGAAATTATATGCAATTAATCCAGATGGAACTGATGTGCCTGGGTTCCCAATTGAATTAGATGAAAAGATGAGAGCTGGAGCTGCACTTGCAGATTTTAATGGAAATGGACTAGATGATATTGTAATTGGGACTGATGATGAGAACATATATCTAATTTATGATGATGGGACGATTGCTCCAGGATTCCCATATCTTGGAGATAGTGATTTTAAATCTGATCCCCTGATATTAGAGTACAATGGTCAGAAAATAATATTAATTGGCTCAAAAAATGGAACCTTGTACGCAATAAACTCAATTGGAGAGTTAATATTTAATATAGAAACTTCAGATGATATTATGAGCGCACCATCTATCCTTTCAATGGATGGATCTGACCCAATGATATTTTTTGGTAACGATGATGGTGAAATTCATGCTATTTATCCGGATGGCACATATCTTGATGGATTTCCTATAATGTTTTTTGGAGGATCCATTGTCTCTTCTCCAATATTTTCAGATTTAGATTCAGATTTAGAGCCTGAGGTAATTTTTTCTAATGGCGATGGAAACTTATTTGTTATTAATTTAGATGGAACAAATTACAACAATACTCCCTTTACATACATGTTCCCATATTTGAGCTCTGCACTAATTGATGATCTAGATTCTGATGGGGACCTTGAAATTTTTTGTGGTACAGCAGATGGCCTTAATATATTTGATATCAAGGAATCAGGGAGTAGTTATGGATATTGGAGTACGTTTAAAGGAAATCTCAAAAGAGATAGCTTTTATTCTAATATGTTAATGGGAGATGTTAATGCTGACAGTAATATTGACATATTAGATGTTATTCTCATGGTTAACTATATACTAGGAAGTTCTGAATCAATTAACTTTGATTATGCTGATATTAATTATGATGGGTCCATCGATATTTCAGATATTATACTTACACTAAATTATATTTTAATAGACTGATGCCTGACATTACCATTAAATATGATGGAGAACTTAGAACGACAGCAACCCACCTTCAATCCGGGAGCATAATATCAACAGATGCTCCAACTGATAATAAAGGAAAAGGAGAAAATTTTTCTCCAACGGATTTATTTGCTGTAGCGCTTGGTTCTTGTATGCTAACAATTATGGGCATAACATCTCAAACGCATGGTTTTAATATTAAAGGAAGCAACATCCAAATAAATAAAATTATGGGGAAAAACCCTCGGAGAGTTTCTCACATCAAGATTATTATAAATATTAATGGTGAATTAACTGATAAAGAGAAACAATTACTTATCAAAGCAGCCAAACATTGCCCTGTTTCA
Source organism: uncultured bacterium (assembly GCA_964532515.1). Lineage (GTDB taxonomy): Bacteria > Fidelibacterota > Marinisomatia > SCGC-AAA003-L08 > D37C17 > TMED161. The sequence continues at coordinate 2,574 of CAZHKH010000016.1, read as the reverse complement.
AAGAGTATACACCCTGAAATTGAAGAAGAAGTAGTATTTAATTTCAATTAATAATATGAAGCAAAAACATTTTATTGATTTTCACAAAGGCATCACATTTTTATATATACTGATACTAATAAATTGCTATGACGCATTTAACAATATAACCATATGGATATATTTGGGACTTCATGGTACATACGGGATACTATGGGTAATGAAAAGCTTAATCTTCCCTGATAAATCATGGGAGCAAAAAACTAATTTAATATATGGCCTTACGATTCTTTTTGGTTTATCTCTATATTGGGTATCTCCATGGATCATTGTCTCAGGATATTTTAATGCTGGTCAGATGGTTGTAGTCCCTAATTGGCTCATATCCATTGTAATATTCCTTTTTGGACTTGGAGTATTTCTTCATTTTTCTTCAGATATGCAAAAGTATACTGCGCTTAAATTAAATCCAGGAAATTTGATTTCAGATGGATTGTTTAAAAAATCAAGGAACATTAATTATTTAGGAGAACTATTTATCTATCTTTCATTTGCCCTGCTTGCAATGCATTGGATCTCAATATTAGTTTTGTTAATTTTTATTTTATGTGTTTGGATTCCAAATATGATAAAAAAGGATAAATCCTTATCAAAATATCCTAAATTTGATGAGTATAAAAAAAACTCAAGGATATTTTAATGAAATATTTAAAAACTATATTTTTTCTTTTAGGATTATTTTCGTTTTTATTCCCTCAATGAGCGATGTGAAGCAATCCTTCATTACCGGTCGGTAATTCATCGCAAGGGATAGGCCTATTCCCAGGAGAAGTTATGATGAACATTGATATGAATTATCAGCATATTATATGGTCTCATGATGAGCTTCCATATGAGCCATTTGTGCATGAAGGATTTCTAAACTCATATACAATTAAACCAAGATTTACTATTGGACTTACCGAATACTTAAATATAACCCTATCTCAAGTTGTAGGGGTTCGTCAAATGATATGGGATAGAGATGAGCTGAGCGCTCATCATAGAACAGAAGATACAACCACCGACTTTACAAATACTCTTGGAGTGCAAGCAAAAGGGGGTGTTTTTGGTGATTTTAAAATTAATCTTAAATATTTATATAAAAATGTTGGGATGAAAGAAGGTGCCAGAATCTATTTTGGAGCTGGATTGGTACTCCCATCAAAGGTTGTACTTAGAGAAGATCCATTTAAAAAACCTGAGAACCCCAATAATCCAGATAGCTGGGATAGCGGAGAGTATGATCACAGGCATTTCAGTTTGAGTAATGGGGTCTATAAAACAACATTTGAAGCTCAAATTTTTAATAAAAGATTTTCGAACCCTATTTTTTATGGAGCTGTATTTAATCTTGAAGTGCCTATGGACTCAAGCCAGTATGGATATATGCCAGGAATAAACTATAGTATCTCAGGGAGTTTAGTCTTAGAGAGAAAATCATACAAAGATGGTGAATTCAGTTTAATTCCAGGAGGTTTTCTCTATGGCGTATCCTTTATTGGAGTTGAAGAAGCATCTTGGCATAACAACCCAACCCCAAATTCAAAAAGCAAGATGCTCGTTCCATCATTTGGAGGGATATGGCCGACAGAGAAAGGTAGCATATCTATTTCATTGCAAAAACCTCTTTTTATAAAAGGAAAATCAATTATGATAGGCATAGAGGATGTATCTGATGATCCTCTAAAAAATAAAACCAATGCCTTTGAAATTGTATTTGGGTACAGACGTAGTCTTGGATATATGATACCATGGCTGTAAATTTGCCCTTCAAAGGAGAAAAAATTGTTTAAAAGAACACATACATGCGGTGAGTTAAATAAGTCAGATGTTGGCTCAGAGGTTCAGCTCAATGGCTGGATATCAAAAAGCAGAGATTTAGGCGGCTTAATTTTCATTGATTTGAGAGATAGATATGGTAAAACTCAGATTGTATTTAATGAAGAGAGTAATATTAAAGCTTTTAGTGTTGCTAAAAAACTCGGGCTTGAAGATGTCATAGGAATCCATGGGCATGTCATAGAAAGGCCTGACGACGCAGTTAATAAGGATATTGAAACAGGCTCAATTGATGTTGAGGTATCTAAGATAACAGTTTACAATGAATCAGATCCTCCCCCATTTGATATTAATGATAGGAATTCTGCAATGGAGGACCATCGTCTTAAATATCGTTACCTAGAGCTTCGAACCAAGGAACTACAAAAAAATCTATTTTTGCGTCATAAGGCTTCTCAAGCAGTTAGAGAATATATGTCAGATGACCATTTTATAGAGGTTGAGACTCCGGTGCTTATGAAATCAACTCCAGAAGGGGCAAGAGATTTCCTGGTCCCCAGTCGAATTCATCGTGGACGATTTTATGCTCTTCCACAGTCACCTCAAACATATAAACAGCTTCTCATGGTATCTGGATTTGATAGATATTTCCAGATTGTAAAATGTTTTAGAGATGAAGATTTTAGAGCAGATAGGCAGCCAGAATTCACACAAATTGATTACGAGATGGCTTTTGTAGAACAAGAAGATATTTTAAATATGTTTGAAGGATTG
>CAZHKH010000015.1:0-22615 GCA_964532515.1 uncultured bacterium | reverse complement strand
TCAAGAGAGCTTAGGCTTGCATTTAATTTATTATAATTAAATTTATTTATACTTGGAGTATCTGAAGCAATGCATAAGCAAAATGTAATTAATCCTAAAATTATTTTTTTCATTTTTACTCCTTAATATTGATATATAATAATAACTAAGTTACATAAATTATTTTTCAAAATATATTAATCAAATCACAATAATGTAGTTAATTAAATTGTTACACAATGTAAGTAGTTCATGAAAACAAGTTCAGACAAATCATTTCGTCAATTAATATCCTATGCAAGGCCATGGAAATTCAAGATCATTGTTGCATCTATTTATTCAATTATTAATAAGCTTTTTGATATTATGCCTGAAATACTGATTGGATTCGCAGTTGATCTAGTTGTGAAAAGGCAGGATAGTTTTATCGCATCACTTGGATTTACCTCTGTTGAATCTCAAATTTCTATTTTAGCTTTTTGTACATTTTTAATTTGGGCATTTGAATCATTATTTCAGTATCTCTATTCAATTTCTTGGCGGAATTTAGCTCAATCGATTGAGCATGAAATTAGAATAGATGCATACTCTCACGTTCAGAATCTTCATGTCAAATGGTTTGAAGATCAAAAAACTGGTAATATTACAGCTATTTTGAATGATGATATCAATCAACTTGAACGTTTTTTAGATAATGGGGCAAATGATATCATTCAAATTATTGTTTCTACAGTAACCATCGGTGGTGTTTTCTTTTTTATATCTCCAACGATTGCAGCTATCGCGGTTCTGCCAGTTCCTATTATATTGCTTGTTGCGTCTTTTTTTCAAAAAAGCCTAGAACCTCGCTATCTTGATGTTAGAAATGCAGCAGGCAGTTTAAGCTCAACAATATTTAATAATCTTCTTGGCATTATCACTATTAAAAGTTTTACATCAGAAAATTTAGAGAAGGATAGAGTCTCTGAATTGAGTAAAAATTATCAGACTGCCAATAGCAATGCAATCCGAATTAGCTCTGCATTTGTTCCAGTGGTGAGAATGGGAGTATTGAGTGGATTTTTAGGAACCATGGTTCTTGGTGGATTTATGGCTTTTTCTGGCGCAATTGCAGTTGGCTCTTTTAGTGTTTTATTATTTTTAACTCAAAGATTTTTGTGGCCATTCACAAGACTTGGAGAGATTATTGATTTGTTTGCGAGGTCTATGGCCTCTACAAAACGAATAATGGATTTAATTAAAACTCCAATTGAAATTAAAGACAATAAAGATGCAATTAGATTAAAAGATTTAAAAGATGATATTATTTTTAATAATGTTTCATTCTCATACAATGAAGATTCATCTGTTTTAAGCAATCTTTCATTTAAGATTGATACTAATTCTTTAGTTGGGATTGTTGGCAAGACAGGTGTTGGGAAAACAACATTAATAAAACTTCTTCTTAGATTGTACGATATAGAATCTGGAAACATTCAAATTGGAATTAATAATATTAATAAGATAGCCCTTGAATCATTAAGAAATAATATTGCACTTGTTAGCCAGGAAACTTTTCTTTTTGATGGAACTATTGCTGATAATATTTCTTATCCAAACTTATATACTGATTTAAAAGAAATCAAAAAAGCAGCGGAGCTTAGTCAGTGCAATGAATTTATAGATAAATTCCCCAATGGTTACAATACAATAGTTGGAGAGAGGGGACAGAGACTTTCAGTTGGACAAAAACAAAGGATTTCGATTGCAAGAGCTATCCTTAAAGATCCTTCAATATTAATCTTTGATGAAGCCACTTCATCTGTTGATAATAAAACTGAGCATCTTATTCAAAAATCATTAAAGGAAATTTCTAAAAATAGAACTACCATTGCAATAGCTCACCGATTGTCTACCATCAGAAATGCTGATTCAATTTTAGTGTTAGATAATGGCATGATTAGTGAATCCGGAACCCATGATGAGTTAATTAATTTAGAAGGTAGCTACAAATATTTATGGGATTTGCAAACAGGCCAATTAGAAAAAAGTTAATTATCATTTAGGAGAACTGTAATGAAAGGGAAAAAAGATAAAAGAGGAGAATATGCTTTCGTTGGCTGCATGTTTATAGGTATGGGCATAGGATATTATATAAACAATTTATTGGTTGGAATGTTTTCAGGTATGGGAGTTGGCTTTTTGGTTAGAATATTTTTTACTGATAAGAAATAACTATTTCCTTTTTCTTTCTTTCCCAAGTTTTTGATATAAATAATTGAGCCCAATAATTGAAAATATCCACGTTATTAATTCAATTAAACTTGGGTCGCCATTATATCCAAAGAACCCTTTAAATAAACCACCGATAGCTCCTTTGTCATGGAAAGCAGGATAGCTTCCATCATTATTTTTAGGTGGGTTCATATCCCATATTCTTGATGCCCATTTCCTTGCTTTTTTATTTTCAGATATATCAAACTTTTTAAACTCTCCATTGATCCTGGTGGCAGTAATTGAAGTTCCTTCTATTTCTAATTCACCTCCAATATAAGGGATGACACCTCCAGACTCTAGTTCATGAACCCCATAGGTAAGCATACCAGCAGCAACGAAAATTAAAAACGTAGATGTTACATTAAAGAATTTCTTTAGTGGAATTTTAATTCCCTGAACAAAAATAGCATAACCAGCCAACAATCCAAGTAAAGTTCCTATTATTGATGGAAATATAGATATCCCATCTTTTAATGCTATTGCATATAAAAATAATATAATCTCTACACCTTCTCTAAAAACAGCAACAAATGCAAGCATGAAAATACCATACTTAAAACCAGAGGAGAGTGATTCCTTAGCCTTGTTTTTTAAGTCTTCAGAAATATTGTTATTTTGTGCCATCCATATAATCATCGTTGTTAGTACGATGGATGCTAAAATCATCACTACACCTTCAAAAATTTTAGATGAGTTTCCTTGAAATCCTCCTGCAATATTTTGAAATAAAAAAGATACTAGAATACTAATAATTATAGCGAAGGCAACGCCACTCCAGAGCATTTTTAAGCTACCATCATTCCCAGATTTTTTAAGATAGGTAAATAAAATCCCTATTATAAGTGATGCCTCAAGGACTTCTCTGAATATTATAATTAATTCTGCCATATTTAATTTTATCTAATAATGAGATTGATTCTCATTTATAGAAGTGTATATTATTAATTTTTTTTATTAAATTCTAACCAAATAACTATAGGAATTTTTTATGAGTTTAAAAGAATTGACTAAGCAGAATCATTCAAATGCAGAGAGGTCCTGGTTTGCAGGTCGGATGTTTAGTGGACAAATAACCAATCCCGAGTACGCAATTTACTTAAAGCAACAACACGAATCATATAAGGCTTTAGAAAGTAGGTTTGATAGTTTGGGGTCTGAATCTGATGTCCAATTTCCTGATGAACGAATTAAAAGAGCAGACAATATCTATAAAGATTTAATTGAAATGGATTCAAATGGAGATAGCTTGCCAACTCTAGAATCAACTAAAAACTATTGTTCTTACATAGAAAGTTGTCCAGAGAATTTACTGTATGCCCATGTGTATGTTCGCTATTTAGGTGATTTAAAGGGTGGACAGATGATTTCTACTAGGGTTCCAGGGCAGGGGCTGTACTATAAATTTGAAGAGCCTGAAGTTTTAGAGCATTCAATTCGAAAAGAACTAAGAGAAGATGAAGAGTTCGTAGAAGAATGCAAAAAGTGTTTTACCTTTGCCACGCAGAGTTTTGAAGATATTAAGGATTATATAGAAAAAGAAATGTAGAGTTTTTAATTATGCTCTTTAAGCATTTTTTCTACTTCTAGGACATGGAGCTCTTCTTGTCCAATCATGGATCTTGCAAATTCCTCAAGATACACGCTTTGATCTTGAACGAGCTCTAGAAGCGCATAGTACATCTTAATTGCTTCTCTTTCATGCTCTAGTGTTTCGTTTAAAATATCTTTTATGTTATGCTTGTGAGTCTCTTCTATGTTTCCTGTATTGAGGGGAGGATGCCCACCAAGTCCAGTAATATGTTCCCCTACCATATCTGCATGAGTTAGAGACTCTTTTGCTTGTTGTCTAAAAAATTCAATATGAGGGAGCCTATTTGGCCCGAATATCATTAGCGCGTAGTGAGTATATCTTATTACACCCTTTAGTTCATGGTCAAATATCTTGCTCATTGTATCTATAACATTTTCTTTATTCATTTATGCCCCATATTATTTAATAGTGATATTAATCTAATATTTTTTTTATTGATTAGTAAACAATAATTTTATTGCAAAGGCAATCAGCACAATACCTGTTCCCTTTTGTATGGCTCCTACAAATCTTTGGATTTTTTTAACTATAGATTTACTGGTTAGTATGATTGATAGCAAGCAAAACCATAAGCTTGTAATCAGCGCCATCCATAGGCCGTATAGGGCCTGCATACTCAGGGTTGTTTGATCAGTGATAATTGTTGCGTATAGAGATAAAAAAAATAAAGTTGCCTTCGGATTTAAGACATTAGTTAGAAAGCCTAATTGAAATGATTTAAATAAAGAAGCATAGCTGGATTCATTTATTTTATAATTTTGAAATTCAACTTTTTCAACTAAAGATCTAATGCCTATATAAAATAAGTAGATGCCCCCAAGTATTTTAATAGTATCAAATAAAATTTTTGATTCTGATATCACCATCCCAAGACCAAACATGCACAGCATTATATGCATTGTTATACCTGTGCCAATTCCAATACTAGTAAGAAGAGATGCTTTTCTCCCATTGCATATGCTTTGCTTTAAAATTATTGCAAAGTCAGGGCCAGGGCTCATAACTGCAAAGAGATGAACTGTAGCGATGGTTAGAAATTGAATATATAGATCATTCATTGTAGTGTAATTTTATTATATAGGAAAGTAAGTAGGCTAGAAACAAAAAACCCACAATAATTGTGGGCTTTTTGTTTTCAATCTAAGAGTAAGATTATTTGATAGATATTTTTTTAATATCATCAGATACTTCTTTTATCTTTTTTAATGTTAGAGTCAGAACACCATTTTCCATTTTTGCCTTAACGTTATCTTGATCAGCGTTGTCAGGCAAATAAAATGATTTTTCAAACTTTCCGTAGCTAACTTGATTGAACCTGCTATAGTTTTCATTGTGGCCACTAACCGACTCTCTAAGTCCAGTTATGCTTAGAACATCGTTTGATATTGATATATCTACATTTTTTCTATTTATGCCTGGTAGATCAAAGGATACATAATAGTTTTTATCATCCTCAGTAATATCAAAGGCTGGCTGCCAAATTGAATTATATAGCTTGCTTGAATCATAAGCATTGATGCCATTAAATATCTTATTGAATTCATCAAATATACTTATTCTTGGTCTATATGTCATTAAAGTCATAGTTATTTATCTCCTAATTTGTTACACTGAAAATATTGCAACTAATATGCCGCAATAAAAACAATGACAAAATTAGGATATTTTATGACAAAATGACATTAGCATATGAAAATATGTCACTAATCGGTAAATAGATGACTATTTGATGGCTCGCTTTCCCTGCTAATGATTTGATGATTTTGCATCTTCCTATTGCTATCAAATGAAATAACCCACGGCTCACACCAGCCTATTTCAGTTTTTAAAATTTGCTCTGGGGATAAGCTGAATATATCCATAACAATTGCCCTGATGCTATTACCGTGCGCAGATATTCCAATATTGTTTCCTTGTAAAACTTGAGGAAGTATAATCTTCTTATAGTATGGCAAGGTTCTTTGCGCTGTCATTTCCAAAGACTCTCCACCAGGCGGGGGAACGTCAAAACTCCTTCTCCATATTTGAACCTGCTCCTTTCCAAACTTATCGGCAGCCTCAGCCTTATTCTGACCAATTAGATCTCCATAATCTCTCTCATTAAGCGCTTCATCCCTATAGATTATTGGATTTTGGTTCATCTGATTTAGAATTAATTCTAAAGTATCTTGCGCTCGTTTTAAATTAGATGTATAGCAAAAATTAAAATTAATACCATTTAATATTTTCCCAGCCTCAATAGCTTGATTTTTACCTAGTTCTGTTAACCCCACATCTTTCCAGCCAGTAAATCTATTTTCAAGATTATATGTAGATTGCCCATGCCGTATTAAAAATAAATTACTATCGCCAAGATTATTTATCATGTTAATCCCTCTATTTACCAGCTAGCAGCCATCTAATGTTTCATTAATTAGAGAATCTACTACATCATTGATTTCATTGTTTTTATTAAATATTTTTAGTTGTCTATCGGAGCTGGTTCCATTTTTAACCATCATCCTAAGAGATTCAAGATACTTTCTTGATCCTAAATCATCAACCACATCATCTACAAACTCTAACATTTCATCAAATAAATTAATAAAGGGAGCCTCTTCCTGTCTTCCAAAATCAATTAATTTACTATCAACACCACCCCTAATTGCCCTCCATTTATTTTCATTGATTAGTGAACCCCTATACTTCCTCCACGTTTGATTGTTTAAGCGAAGTTGAATCATTTTAGCAACTAGAGCCTGTATTAATGCAGCAATTGAAATAGCTTCATCTGCTTTTGTGCAACAATCACAAATTCTAAATTCTAATGTAGGGAAGGTATGGTGTGGCCTAATATCCCACCAAATTTTTGAAGGCTCATCAATGGTATTGCTTTCAATCAAAGTATCAACATAATTACTGTACTCATAAAATCCTTGGAAATCCTCTGGAATTCCAGTCCTTGGCAGATCCTCAAAAATAATACTTCTGTATGATTTAAATCCAGTTGGCTCACCAAGCCAAAATGGGGATGAAGTTGATAGCGCTAAAATATGAGGCATAAAATATCTCATTTGGTTCATAACATCAATTTGCAGATTTCTATCTTCTATGCCAATATGTACATGCATTCCAAAAATCAATAGTCTTTTTGCAACATATTGCATTGAATCAAATAGTCCATGATACCTATCCTTATCTGTCACCACTTGATCTCGCCAGTGTGAGAATGGATGGGTCCCAGCCGCCGCAATCATTTTATCGCTCTCTTGAACAAATTTCCCCAATCTATATCGAATACTTTTAATGTCATCTTCTAATTCAGATATATTTTTACATACATTGCTCCCAATTTCAATTTGTGATTGTAAAAGCTCAGGCTTTACTTGATCTTTAAACATCATCGCTCCTGTTTCAAGGAATTCTGATATAAAGGATGTCAATTCTCTTGATTTAGGATCAATAATTTGATACTCTTCTTCAATCCCTAGTGTTAAATTTTTTAATTGATTCATAAATATCTCCGATTAACAATCATTCTATTTTGTTGATTTAATAACTTCCTTTTTTATATCATTAATCCATGAAATTTTATTTTTAGATTTTCCACCATATGCTTTTTCTCTAGAGTTATTATCATTTCTAATATATGTGATATCAATTTCATTATCAAGTGCCTCTGCTATCCACTTTATATTCAGTATTCGTGATAATTTTCTAATCTCTGTTGCATGAGACCCAACGATCAAACGTTTTTTTCGAGTTTTTTTCATTTTTGTATCTAGGTCATTAATGAAATCATCATAATTATTGATTTGCCTTCTAATAGCAGATTCTAAATTTACTCCAAGACAGAGGACATGAGATGTCCCTGATATATCCTTTACTTTCATTGAAATTGATGAGTTTAAATAAGTATCATTCCCATCTTTTAAAATTGATATTAGCGGCAATGGTTTTAGTTCTTCTTTCTGGTTTAACATTTTAAAAACTCTCCATTGCTTAAATGGATTATTTTCAACTTTCATATTACTCCAAGGCATTCTTATGCCATCTGCCCTATATAAAGTTCTTAAATATCCTGGAGAGTATACATCAAAATAATGCCAAAATTTATAGGGTGAAACAACTGCCATCCTTCGCATTAATACAGATGGAGTCACACCCAATTTTTTATAGGAGAAGATATCATAAGCATTTGCTGATAGATATCTTTTTAATGATGTTTTAGGGCAAAGAAGTGAGCCAGCAAAGAAACTACATTCAAAATCTCTCCACGCATATAATATATCTTTTTGTTTTACTATTTCTGATATATTTTGATTTAAACTAGGAGATCCTCCTAGCTCTCCACCCGATGCATGACTTGAAATAAGACCATCACCATTATGCAGAACTTTGTGGCCAATATACAATGCCAGATCATATTTTAAACGAGGTGAATTTTTTAATAATTCATTTAAATAAATTGTATTTTTCCCATGATAAAAAGATCTAATAACAGAATTTATTTTTATTCCAAAGTCATTGACGGTAGCAAATGGAGGTTTTTTAAACCACTTAATATTCAATCCAATTTTTTTGGTGATTGCTAGAATATCATTATCTCTTAAAGGTAATTTCTTTTTCCCAATTTCATCGGCGGTACGTTCTATATCAGGAAACTGATTATAATTTTTTTCCTGGTATGCTCTTATTAGGATATGGGCAAATTGGCGTCCAGATATTCCCCCTTGAGAGAGAAGAGAAGGCATTGCAGTTTTAATTAAATTTTTTGAAAATAAAAAATTTGGCTCAAAGTCAATTTTCTCAAATGAATACTTTAAAGATTCATCTCTAGTTTTTTTAATATCTTTTGAATTATCTAGAAACCAATTCATTTTTTTTTGAAAGATTTCACAAAACAACTTAAGCAATTCAAGTGATGGGGTTCTGTTCCCAGTTTCAATTAGACTTAGATATGAAATAGAAGGGGCGATTTTAGGATTAATTTGGATGCACCTAATAGATAGGTCTTCTAAAGTTAGATTTAGGGTTTTCCTTTGATCTCGTATTTTAGATCCGAGGAAATGTACATTTCTTGATAATATTTTTTTCATGTAAAATTTACAAAGTAAAATTTTATTTATTGAATATATAATAAATTTCGTAAATTTCAATGATAAATTATTATCATAATAGTTGGATGTTTGGGTCCAAAAGATATATCCTCCTCCTTATCTCTCCCTTCTCATCCATAATAAGCCCCCATTTATTGGGGGCTTATTGTTTTAAATTTTAATTGTTGAGCTATATATATCTCACTAGATTAATGCTTTATTGATTTAATTATAATGATGAATAAAATATTATATATACTATCAGCAATTTTATTGTTTCAAGCTTGCAGCATATTTTCAAAAAAAAATGACAATGATATTATTGAGCAACCTGTGGAAGATTATAGCTTTGCAAGCAATGATAGCTTAGTCCATATAGGTATAGATAATGATTCATTGCTCAGTGAATCAATAGATAGTTTTTTAATTGAGATTCCAGATTTTAGCAGTGATATATTTAATCTAATCCCACTTCAGAAGATCAGGTATGGGGATACACTTAGAATCAATCTTCAGGACTATATATACTCTAACTATCTGAAAATTAATATCAATGATAGTAAGAGCTTTAATGTCAGGAGATCTGATGATTCTTTGTTTATTGCCCCACTAATTAATAAAAATCAGATATCTTCTATCCAATTAAATATTAATAATAGAGATATTGATATTATGATTTTTTCTTTTTCTAGAGACTATAGTGATGGTATTCATAAAAAAGATAAGAAAGCTGTAATACTTAAAGATAATCATAAAAATAATCAAGATAACTTAATATTGAACTACAAATATTTTCCGTTATTATCTTTTGATACAAACTTAAAAGATAATTCAAATTACATCCTGTTGAATAATTTAATTTTAGAATCTAAGCATTATCATATTTTTAATGATGGGATTAGAATCATGTTGCCCAAACCAATCGATGATGCAACTCTTAGAATATTATCAGTTGATAAGCACGGAGCACTGTTGCAAGAAAATCATACAATTATATCAGATAATTTAATTTTATCTCCAGACCATGATAAATTATCGCCCCACTTCTCAAATATGTATTATACCTTTATTGATAGGTTCTATGATCAAAAAATAGATTCTTCCATATTGAAAGATTTATCAATTGATCGCAAAGTCAATTTTCACGGAGGCGATTTTTTAGGATTATCTAAAAAAATTAATAACGGTTATTTTAGCAGATTGGGTATAAACAATTTAATTATATCTCCAGTAGCTACAAATGATAGTGATGCCTCTAGAAGCGATAATCCTCCGTATAGAAAGCATATGGGCTTTGATGGACTTTGGCCTATTGACTCCCGATCTACAGACTATCGATTTGGTACAGATGGAGAGCTTCAAGAACTTATCTCTAATGCCCAGAATAGTGGCTTAGGGATATATCTTGATTATGTAGTTGGGCATACCCATATAAACCATACATATTATAATTTATATCCTCATTGGTTTACTTCAGGGAAATTTCAAGATAGAAGTTTTTTACCTCAATTAGACTTCTCGAATGAGGAGGTGATTAATCAGGTTAGCTCTGATATTATCCATTGGCTTAGTCAATTTAATTTTAATGGGATGTATTACAGCTCTACCAGCAATACTTCAGATATATTTTGGAGTCACTTAGATAAATCTATACATTCTAAAACTAGTCCACTGAATCAAGTGATAAATAAAGATTCATCGCAGTTTAATTTAAGTTTGTACCATAAAGCCAGAGATCATTTTTCAGGACTAAATACAGATTTTAGAGATCTCAATAATTTCATTAAAATTAATTTAGAGAATATAGGTCCCATTAACTTACTCGGAACGCTCACAGCTTTGCATAATGATCCTAAATTTATTTCTGTTGCAGATGGACACATTGGGTATCAAAAAGCAGATAATCATAGAATATTTGTTGATTTCCCCATAAAAATTGTTAATGCATCTAGCTATAAAAAATTATTTATGTTTTATCTTATGAATAATTCATTACCTGGGATCCCAATATTATTGCAGGGAGATGAATATGGACAAATTGGTATAGGTCACTCAGATTCAAAAAGAGATATGAAATTCCCAAGCGAACTAAATTCTCTTGAACTAAAATTGAAAGATAAAATTTCAAGATTAAATATAATAAGAACTCAATATCCATCTTTATCAATGGGAGATCTCTTTATTTTAAAAGAAAGTTTAGATTTTAGTGTGTGGCTAAAATCATATTTTGATGAGCATACTATTATATTTTTTAACCTTCAAGATAAAGCGATCACACTCAATATAGCGTTGCCATTTGAAGGTAAAAGATTAATATCTCTTCTAGATGATAAAATTATTGATCTTGATAATTCCAAGATGGCAAGCATAGTGATCCCGCCATACGAATCAGGCATATTCCTTTTGGATATTAAATAGCTAAAGTACTTTCTAGTTTATGATTTTATCGTATGCCATTGTTTGAGTTACAATGCTAAATAAAAAATTTAACATGATAAATTTTTGAGATACTGCCTGAAATTCAAGCCCACCCGGCTCATATGGCTTAGGCCCATAGATTAGAATTAGGATATAAGCAACTAGAGATAAAATAAAAATCATATTTCCAATTAAATATTTATTATCTATCAAATCATTTTTATAGATTAGCCATGAATAGATTATTGTTGATATCAGAAAAAATCTAAAAATCCATTCATTGGCCACTATATGCATAGGAAGATATACATCTGCTGGTGTGAATGCGACACCAATAAAACTAATAGCACCACAAACTCCAAAGATAGAACCTAATTTTGCCAGCAATCGATTAGGGAAGAGATCTTTTAGAAAAGAATAAAATAGGATATAAGTTATTCCTGCGAATGTTAATGCCATGTTAAATAGTAGACTAGAGTGAAAATTAAGGGCCCCTGAATGAGTTTCCGTTCGGCCAAGATCGCTCAAAAAGTTTTTAAAGAATAGGTATCCAGTGGTCCAGTGCCCATCATCATTGCAATTAGCACCCGGACAATTTGATACGCCATTTTCTAGAACCATATGATAGACACCCCCCTTATATAAATACATAGAAAGGAGGACTGACACTATAAAAACAAGCATTGAAACTCTTGGAAGTTGAACAATAAAAAATTTAGATATATTTATTTTTTTCATACGATACAATCTAATATCATTATTTTTTTTATAAAATTGATTTTATAGAAAAGTTTTGTTCACAACAATACATTGATATTAAATTTTACTTTAATGCCGCGATGGTGGAATTGGTAGACACGCTGGTCTTAGGAACCAGTGCCTTCGGGCGTCAGGGTTCGAGTCCCTGTTGCGGCACGAAAAAAATAATTTCTTAATTATTAAGGATATTCGTAGATTAAAAAGTTTTAATATAAAAGCCTAAAGGAGGGCAATAGTATGAAACTAGTTGAAGCAGGAACATTTGCATTATTAGTATTGTTTGTTGGAGGTATGACAGTAACACATCAGGAGCGTCTTCAAGCTAAAAAGGATCAAGCTGAATCTAGAAAAGAGACTATGCGTCTAGAGCAAGAACTCAGAGAAAAATTAGCTGATACTGTGACAGGAACTGTTACACATGATCATGATTCAGAAACAACAGTAACCTATATAGCGTTAGATGCTAGCAGATCATTTGATGCGGGTAACGCACCAGAGTTTCATACTGTTGATATAAAAGTATATGATGAAACAAAGCCCAAATGTATAAAATGGGAAGAGGATTGCTATGACTCTAGGTCTACAGTTCTAGTGCCAACTCCAGGGCTGGTAAATAGAATGAACAACGGTCTCTTTGAAGATGAGGAATGCGAGTGCAAGGAATATGAGGTGGATGACTGTGGGGATAGAGTATATGAGCAAGAATGCGAAATATATGATGAAGACTGTGAAGATGATGACGAATTTTGTCGTTGCGTTAAATTAGCTTGGGAAACAGTTAATTATGTTGATGCTTGCGAATACAAAAAATTAAATCATCAAGAAAGACAAAGATATGTTAATAGAATGGTGCCAGGTCATATAGAAGATGATCTTACATATTCATGGGCATATTTAGATGGGCCAGCTATAGATAAAGATCTGTTTGATAAATACAAAGAAGAGCAAGTTTTGAAACTCGAGTTAAAAGCAGGCGATTATACATTTGAATGTACTGTCACTGATCCATATAGTGTTAAAACAATTGTACAAAAAAATGTTAGTATAGTTAGTGAACCAAATAATGAGCCTGAAGTGTATATTACTAACTATGATCTTGGCGGTCCCTCATTAGAGGAATTTAAAGCAGCAAAAGAGAAAATTGAAGCTGCAAAAGAGGCAGAAAAGAAAGAAAAGAAATAGTAGCTAGAGGTATAAAATAGTTTAATTTTAAGAGCCCCTATTGTTTTATAGGGGCTTTTAAATATATAGAATGAATTACGAAGAAATATATAATATTATCATTAATAATCCTTTGTATAAAGCCATTGGATGTATCCTTTTATCAATATTTGTAGCTAAAATTTCTGATATTATTTTTACGTCTCTACTAAGAAGAATGGCCAACAGGACAAAAACATCAATTGATGATCATATCATCGATATTCTCCATAAACCCATCTATCGTACTATTCTGTTTATCGGCTTAGGAATTTCAATTTCTTTAGTTGAATCACTATCCTCTGTTCAATTCTTTATTAGTGGCATTATAAAAACAATGATTGTGATTATTTGGGGATCTGCAATATTTAAATCTTTTATTTATATCATCAATTGGTACTCTAACAGATCTGGTGTGAGAAAGCAAAATCAAAAGCGTCTAATGCCTTTATTTGATAACCTCGGAAAGATTATTATTTTTATAGGCGCAGTTTATTTCATTTTTATTAGCTGGGGTATCAATGTCACAGGGTGGCTTGCTTCCGCTGGAATCTTAGGTATTGTTCTTGGTCTTGCAGCAAAAGATACGCTTGCAAATTTATTTGCTGGTATTTTTATTATGGCTGATGCTCCATACAAAGAGGGTGATTACATTAATTTAGATACTGGCGAGAGAGGATATGTTAAAAACATTGGAATTAGAAGTACACGAATCATGACAAGAGACGATATTGAGATCACCATTCCAAATTCTGTAATTGCAAATTCTAAAATTATAAATGAAAGTGGCGGGCCAGAGGAAATGGAAAGAGTTCGAGTAAATATCAGCGTGGCATATGGAAGCGATATAGATAAAGTTAGATCGTTATTGATGGAGATTGCCAGCTCTAGTGAAGATGTTTGCACAGATCCCCTCCCTAGAGTACGATTTAGAGAATTTGGTGATTCTGCTCTTATATTTCAGTTATTATTTTGGATTGAGAAACCAGAGATGAGGGGTCGGGTTGTTGATAGCATTAATAGTGTTATATACCATAAGTTTATAGAGCAAAAAATTGAAATCCCTTTCCCTCAAAGGACAATACATATACAAAAATCAATTGATGAATGAAATCATCACTCAGATTAATTAAAGACCAATTTCAGTTAGACCCTAAATTCACATATTTAAATCATGGCTCATTTGGAGCTTGTCCATATCCAATTTTTAATGAAAGAGAAAAATGGCAAAAAGAAATTGAAAATCAGCCAGTATCATTTGTTGAAGAAAAGGCTATTAATCTACTAGACTGGTCAAGAAAGGAACTGGCATCCTTTATTCATTGCCATAAGGATGATGTCGTCTACTTTCCCAATCCTACAACAGCAATGAACATGGTTATACGATCGCTAGACTTAAAGCCAGGTGATGAAGTTTTAACCTCAAACCATGAGTATGGTGCAGTTGAAAAAACATGGAAGTTTGTAGCAAATAAAAAAGGATTTTCATATAAATCTATAGATATACCCCTCCCATTTAAACCAGATGAATTTATAACTAAAATCAAAGAAAGCATTAATAGCAATACCAAGGTTATATTTTTAAGTCACATTACAAGTCCAACTGCAATAATTTTTCCAGTAGAGGAAATTTGCAGATTGGCCAAGGAGCTCAATATCCTTACCATTATAGATGGTGCTCATGCTCCAGCTCAAATTAATTTAAATCTTGAAGATTTAGGGGCAGACATCTACACTGGAGCCTGCCATAAATGGATGCTATGTCCAAAAGGCGTTGCATTTTTATATGCAACAAAAGAACTACAAAAAAAACTTGAGCCATTGGTTGTAAGCTGGGGATGGGAGAGTGAAACTCCTTCTCATTCAAGTTTTCTTGATCATCACCAGTATCAGGGCACCAATGATATTAGCGCGTATTTATCGGTACCCTCATCAATTGAGTTTTTAAATAAAAATAAATGGAAAGATGTTAGCTCATACTGTCATGAAAAAATAATTGAAACAAGAGAAATTCTATTAAAAACATCAGGGACAGATCCTATCTGCCCTGATGATGCATTGGGCCAGATGACAAGCATAGAGCTCAATATTGATAATCCCGAGTCTCTATACCGATATTTAAAAGATCAGAATATTGAGGTCCCTGTATATAAATGGAATGAAAATATTTTTTTAAGGGTATCTTTCCAATGCTATAACACAATAGAGGATATTGATTTACTTAATAAATATTTATCTAAATTTTTACATGGTATTTGATATTTCCTTTTAACTAATTTCAGAGGTATGAAAAAAATAATTAACATATTAAATATTACGTTTATTTTATTATTCTTTAATCTGCTTCATGCAGAGACAACGATATCAATGTTTAATTTTAATAACTCAAACTTTGATCAGCATGATTCTCATGCCAGCAATATATCTAAACAGATTTCCAGTGATTTTATTGATTTAATGAAAGGTGACATGGCCTTTATTGAGCAAACAAATTTTATTTCCACAGAAGAACTTGACAAAGAATTAATTTCAGTTAGAAAATCATTATTAAAAGAAGTGAAGGAAAAACTAAATAGTGGAATAATGGATGCTATTCAGAGAAGCGATTTTTCTGATATAGTCAGCAAAGTATCTGGGAATAATTTAAATGAAGTGCAGCTAGAGGCATTAACAGATTCACTGCTTATTTTAGTATCAACTTCAACAAGAGAGGTCACAAGAGATATGCTCCTATCAAACACCTCCAATGAAGGTCAGTGGGGAGAGATAACTGTTGATGATTTATATGATTTTATTGAGAATATTACCCACAAATCAATTTGGAAAAGTACATTTTCAAGCATGATAGCATCATCGAGAAATAATTTTAATACAGATATTTTTATTAATTCAACATATAAAATTGAAGATAATAATGTAACGGTTAATTTCTTTTTATATAACCTGAAAGATCTTCACATGTTCTCAAAAATAAGTGCAGAGAGTTCCATTGAAAATTTAAATGTTCTTATAAAAGAATTAGAATTTAAAGTATTAGCTGAGCTTGGAATTTTTTTAGAAGATTCACAGCGGGCTGAGCTGTGCATGTATGATATTGAACAATTTTCAAAAAAAAATCAATCTCTCTATCTTTCTAATTTATTTATAACTGAAGATGTGAAGCAGATGAAATATAAGATGCAATTTAGTGATAGCTATGATCTGATCAGCCAATACTATATTTCATTTATTGCAGGTTTAATGGAAAATAAAATAAGCTATGATGTAAAATTTTATAATGATGATAATTTTTACAATGTATACTCGACAGAATCTTCTAATGATAGCACATTTTTTGTTAATGTTCTAAAAGATGATTGGTCTAATAAAATTGGATTAGCACAGAATTTGCATGGGGTAGATCAGCAAAAAAAGTCTAAGATGTTGATTGAAATTGACTATAGATATGTTCAGGCAATTCAATTTAAGAGTGATGAAGAAAGCTTTATTAATATGCTAAAGCAGATATCTATTTACTCATTCATAGTTACATCTGGATTTTTATTGGTACAATTTTTTTAGTTAGCGTTTCTATCTAATTGTAAATGCATATATACTCTGATTTCCATTTCTCTCGATTCGGAGCATAACGACATCTCCCTCTCGCTTTTCATTCATTAT
Organism: uncultured bacterium; assembly: GCA_964532515.1. Classification (GTDB taxonomy): domain Bacteria; phylum Fidelibacterota; class Marinisomatia; order SCGC-AAA003-L08; family D37C17; genus TMED161. The sequence goes on along the minus strand of CAZHKH010000015.1, from coordinate 5,674 downwards.
ATCATTATATGTATCTTTTGAGGAAATCAGTGCTCTTCCAATCTTTACAATGATATCATCTTTTCTCAGCCCATTTTGCTGTGCAGTTGATCCATTTTCAACGGATATAATTTTAACGCCATTTCTATTGCTTAAATCTGATACCTTTAATCCTAGAATATCAAATGATTCTGTATTATTATTTTTAGTTACTAAATCTACTTCATCGGGTCGTTTCCCTAGTGTTACAGAGATTCTCAACTTTTCATTTTCTCTAATAACTGTAAATGTAGTATAGTCATCTGGGTGTTTTGATGAAACTGATCGAATGAGGTCTTTATCATTTTCTATCTCATTACTATCCACTTTTATAATAACATCCTCTTCCATTAAACCTGAGTTATCGGCGGGACTATCTGGAACGATTGATACAATCAGCGCCCCTTTCTTATTTTCAAGGTCTAAAGCTTTGGATATTTCATCTGTGATATTCTGGATTCGGACTCCTAGCCATCCTCGTGATACCGTTCCGTCCTCTAGCAAGTCTTCAACAACTCTTTTTGCCTGGTTAATTGGAATTGCAAAACCAACGCCCGCGTTTGATCTTGAGTAACCGTCAGTTGCAATAGCAGTATTAATGCCTATTAACTCTCCATCTAAATTTAGTAGTGCCCCACCAGAATTTCCTGGATTGATTGCGGCATCATGCTGTATAAAGTCTTCATAAGTTAATTTAGACATCACATTGCTTCTTCCGGTTGCACTTACAATCCCAGCGGTAACAGTATGATTGAGATGTAGACCGAATGGACTCCCAATTGCAATCACCCATTCTCCAACGCTTAATTTATCTGAGTTACCCATTTTAATTGTAGATAGCGATTGATCAGCTTCTATCTGAATAATGGCAAGGTCAGATAGGGGATCTACGCCAACGATAGTAGCTTCATATTCATTTTTATCATATAAAATCACTCTAATTTTATCAGCGCCATCAATAACATGGTTGTTGGTAATAATATATCCTTCCTTATCAATGATGACTCCAGATCCAAGGGACTCACCCCTTTGCTTAAATTCAGGAAAAAAATCTTCAAAAAATGGATCATTAAAAAAAGGATTAAACTGTCGCTGAACAACCTCTTTCTCTGATATAATTGATACAACACAGGGATTTGCTTTTTTAGATACTTCAATAAAAGGCTCGTTAAATTGATGATTCGATGCAAATAAAAAACAAATAATTATATTTGTAATAAAAATTTTATAAAATTTCATTTTTTCCCCTTATTTAATGAACAAAATTATTATGTTTTTAAATACTATTAGTTCCATAATTTTAATGTAGGGTATAAATTATTCAAGAAATAATATCAAATCAAAAATAATATATGAAATATGTTTTAGTTACAGGGTCAAGCACAGGAATTGGATATTCAGCTGTTGAGCATCTAATTAGTAAGGGGTATGGTGTTTTTGGAAGCGTACGAAAGCAGGATGATGCCACTAGATTGAAATCTGCTTTTGGAGAAAAATTTATCCCACTTATTTTTGATGTTACAAACGAGCAGGCTGTGCTGGAATCTGTAGAAACTGTAAAATCAAAATTAACATCCAGCGATGAACTTGTTGCCATTGTTAATAACTCAGGAATTGCGCTGGGTGGCCCTATCCAATATCTTCCCACAGATGTTTACAGAAAACAATTTGAGGTAAATCTATTTGGGGTGGTAACTGTAACTAGATCCTATTTAAAGCTCCTAGGGGCCTACAAGGGATCAAGTCACCATGGGAAAATTATAATGATATCTTCAGTTAGCGGCAAAAGATCCTATCCCTTTGTTTCTCCCTATACCGCTAGCAAGCATGCACTTGAGGCATTATCTGATTCTTTAAGAAGAGAGATGATGCTATATGGAATCAAGGTTGTTATTATTGAGCCTGGACCAATTAAGACACCAATATGGGATAAGACTCCACCAGTTGAAGATAACCCATTTTTAGGAACTGATTATGAACCAGCACTCCGAAAGTTTTATGGGCAGATGGTAACAAAAGGAAAGGTGGAGGGACTACCTGTAGAGAAAGTTGGAAGTTTAATTGAAAAAGTAATAACTGCAAAAAATCCAAAAACCAGGTATGTAATTACAGGAAGAAAGTGGCTTGATTTTATTCTTCCGGGAATCCTTCCAGATCGCTGGCTTGATAAGTTGTTTGCAAAATTTTTGGGAATCGATAAAGAAAGAATCTAGCGTTCAATAATAATATTGATTACCATTATTATATCCATAATATCAACGGTTCCATCATGATTCATATCAGCAAGTGTAACTTGATCATCAGATAGGGGCATTGCATCGAGAATATGGTTGATCATTAGAATAATGTCTTGGACATTACAATTTCCATCTCCATTTATATCTCCATTTAACATTGATGAGATATCTATATTTAAAATAAATTCTCCGTACATTGGAAGCTCGTATGGAGGTAGAAAATAGTGTTCAAACCAAATAATATTATCTACAACTGTGTATAGAAGATTAGCCCCATCAACTGTAGCTGCATGCACACTGTCAATCTGAGTGGTTCCATTTAAAATTTCATCACTTGTAATGCCAAGTTTATTGATATTTATATTAACCTCAAGCTGGTAGTTTTCAATGCTATCATCGAGTATATATATAACAAGAGAGTCAGAGTTTTCATAATTATCTATTGTCAATCCATTCTCTGTTTGATATCCATCAATCAAAATAAAATCTGTAGCATCCACTTGATTGATAGCCTCAAAAATATATGCTCTGCTTGGCTCATCTAGATTTACATATACTGATGAGGGGTTTCGGAGCAATGTGAATTCTGATAGCCAATCACATACATGCTGTTCATCCATAACTGAAAATCCATGGCCAGCTGTTGGATCGGTATCTATCCACATATTATGATTATACCCTAAAAGGATATCATACATTTCCTCGGCATGTATACGATGAGGCTCAACCGATCCAAAATCAAGATAGATAGGGGTATACTGCAGGTTGTAGTGCATGCTTTGTGTTGAATCTGCAAAATAAATAGCACTGTTTCGATGATATTCAAAAGGGACCTCATCCCAATTACCACCAAACCATTCAATCATTGAATTATTTCCATCCATCTCAATTGCCCGCCTCTCACAATCTAGAATTCCAGACCCTGATGCGGTGGCAGCAACCATTGGCTCTAATGGATTTAGATGATTGTTGGCATAAATCATTCCTGCGGCTCCCCCCATCGATCCACCAACCATATATATCCGCTCTAAATCAATGCTATAGAGGTCTGCCAGCCAAAGAATTTCCTGTTTAACCATTTCTTGGGCACCCTGATGGTTATAGTTATTTACTGATCCGCCATATGGAGACATGAATATCCACCCTCTTGTGTTTGCCTGTTCATCAAAGTCTGTGTAGTAGGTTGACCCTTCGTTTCCTCCCCACTGATGAAAGGCAACAATCAAGGGATGAGAGTTTTCATTGTTATATCCCTCAGGAATCTGATAAGAAAACACATCAATTGTATCGTGATCTTGAACTAGATACTCTGTGAAGATTTCTTGGCAGAGACAACACGTAAATGAGCATAGTATAAGCAGTTGTCTAATCATGTAATTAATATAAATCATTTGCTTCTAAATAAAAAGAGGCCATGAAGGCCTCTTTATTTTGGGAGGAGGCAATAACACTTAAAGGAGGAGGTGTCATTTTTTGCCTATAATAATATATATAGTATTATTTAATAATTAATGAAAATTGATGTAAAACTATGTAACTGCAGAAATTTCCTGTTCTTTGTTCTTTATGATATTCCTCATCCAGATTATGCTAATTGAGGAAGCGATAAAGGATGACAATAGAATGCAGTACCATACTGATTCTATTGGCATCTCCAGAACTCTTCGAAGGTACCATCCAAGAGGAGCATTAATAAGAATAACTCGAATCAGTGTAATAAAAAGCAGCGGGGTTCCCTCTCCAAGTCCCTGCATTATTCGGCTGCTTGTCATACCGATAGTTACCCATGGGTAAGAAAAACATACAATACTGAAATACCCTATAGAAATTCTTGTAATATTTTCAGAGTCTGTAAAAAAGGGAACAATATAGCCAGAAACAAAAAAGAAAAAGAAAGAGCAAAAACATGAGAATGCGATACTATACTTTAGTCCATATCTAATAATTAATCGAATCAGATCAAATCTATTGGCACCGTAGAACATCCCAATAAGAGTAACCAGCGAACTTGCAATAGATATAACTGGCAAAAAGAAAAGGTGCTCTATTCGGCTTCCAACATTAAAGGCAGCAACTGCCTCATCACTATTTAAAATGAGATTAAATATAAACGCACCTATCGCCATCATAATCATAGATAGGGATGAAGGGATCCCAATTCTAAGAATTTCTTTTATAACCTTTGGATTAAGCTTCAGATATTTTAGAGAAAAATTGATGTAGCTTCTTTTTTTATATGCTAGATAGTATATTAGAATAATACATGAAATTAGCTGGCTTATAACTGTGGCGAGCGCTGCACCCTCAATCCCTCTCCCTACTTTTTCTAGATAATAAATAAAAATTGGATCTAAAATAATATTAAGCACCGTTCCAACTCCCAGCACCTTCATTGGGAATAGATTATCTCCCTCTCCAGATAAAATAGATCGAATAAACATACTAAAAATAAGAAATACCGCTCCATTGCTTAGTATATTAAAGTAGCTTATTGAGAGTCTAACAACGTTTGGGTCAGAGTTTTGAATAGAAAAAAGATTTTCTTTAAATAGTGAAGTTAAAATAATAATAGTCAGAGAAATAAAAATTCCAATCAGTAGAGTTTGCCCAGCGGCAGTATCTGCAGACTCTTTGGATTGTTTGCCTATGTATCTGGCAATCACGGCAGTGGCTCCAGCTCCAAGTCCAAAGGTTAGACCCATAATAATAAACATGTAGGGGAACACATATCCAAGGGCCGATAGGGCATCATCTCCAATCAGATTTCCAATAAAGGCAGTGTCTGTAAGCATATAGATTGCGTGAACCATCATTCCAAACATCATCGGGACAGCAAGTTTCCAGAGGGATTTTTCTGGGTTTTCTATAAATTCATTTAAGCGGTTTTTATCGTTATTATATGTGGCATCCATATCAATTTAAATTAGATAGGATAATTAGAAAGGTATAAGCTTTTTTATTTTTTTTTAGGTTGATTATATCTGTTCATGATAAATTTGGGAGATACAGAATTTACATGGAGGCCCATTAAAGATGGCATATAAAAAAGTAGAAGATTTTTTAAATCATGTGGAACAGAAAAATCCACATCAGAAAGAATTTCACCAGGCGGTAAGAGAGGTCGCTGAAACGCTCTGGCCATTCCTAGAGAAAAACCCACACTATCTGCACTCGGCTGTTTTAGATAGAATAGTAGAGCCAGAGAGAGTGATTATGTTTAGAGTTCCATGGCTCGATGATCAGGGGAATCCACAAACCAACAGAGGATACAGAGTTGAATTTAACTCTGCGATTGGGCCCTATAAAGGAGGCCTTCGATTTCATCCATCTGTTAATCTGAGTATTTTAAAATTTTTAGGATTTGAACAAATTTTTAAAAATAGTTTAACCACGCTTCCAATGGGAGGCGGAAAAGGTGG
>CAZHKH010000014.1:0-22840 GCA_964532515.1 uncultured bacterium | reverse complement strand
TTGGAGCTATGCTTGCAGTAGATAGACCTCTTGATATGCTTCGTACAATGGTAAATGTCACAAGTGACTCAATAGGAGCAGCAATTATAGGTAAATCAGAAGGAGAAAAATTATATGGAGATTATTAATTTAGTTTATCTATAAGATTTTTTATATCTGTTTTTATTTTTTTAGATTCTTCAATATCAATTTTATAATCAATAATCATAGCCTTCTTACTATCTATTGCTGATAATACTTCATCAGAATTTTTAGCATCCCTATATTCGATTTCATAAAGATTCGCAATTTTTTCTAGTTCTAAATTCAATGGGGTTGTCCAGTATTCTTTAAATTTAGGATAATTTAATTTTTTAATATCTAAATTAGAGAAAATACCTCCTCCATTATTATTAAGAATAATAAACTTTGTATTAAGCTTATATTTTTTTGTTAAAAGTAATCCATTCATATCATGAAAAAAGCTCAAATCTCCAAGAATAGCTATATTTCCCGATGATCTATTAACTGATGAATAGGATATTCCAAGAGCCGTTGATATCAGCCCATCAATTCCGCTTGCACCTCTATTGCAATAAATATTAAGATTTTTTTCAATATTAATTGTTAAATCATCAGCCTCTCTAATAACCATTGAATTCCCAATAAATATATTAGTGTTTGATTTTAGTTTATTTAAAAGTCTATATATTAAAATTGCCTCGCAATTATATTGATTTGGATTTAGATCTTTAATGAGTAATTCAATTTTATTCTGATATTCAGTTAGCTTACTACATAAGGTATTATTAGATCTATGTGAGTATGATGATTTGGCAAAAATCAAAAAATCATTATACTTTGATTTAATATAATTATTAGAATCATCATTGAAGGTTGGATATTTATCAATTAAAATCACATTATCATGATTTTTTATAAGATTTGTTAAAAGTTTAGATGTCGGTTTTCTTCCAAATCGAATTATAGTTTCAGGGTTAATCTTAATTTTATCTAAGATAAAATTATAGTTTGAAATAATATTATCATGTTTTTTATAGTATCTCAGATTTGATGTAGGATCAGCAAAAATTGGAGCATTAATATGCTCTGATAGCTCCAATATAGAATCTAATGATTCATTAGCAGGAATTTCTCCACAAATAATCAGGCTATTATTAAAATTTATTTTTTCTAGAGTAATTTCACTTTTATAATTAGAATTTTCTGAGGGGATAAAAGAGTTACTATAATTGTTGGGAATTAATTTAGATACAAGAGGCTCATCAAAAGGAATATTAATATGAACTGGGCCAGGAGGCATATTATTAGTTCCTATTGAGTGCTGGTATGATAATTCTATATCTTTCTGTAGTACAGAAAAATCTTCAGAGGGTAGACTCAAACCATTAAAATAGCGCACATGTTCTCCATAGATATTTTTTTGATTAATAGTTTGATTCTCACCTTTATTTATTAGATGGTCAGGCCGATCTGCTGTTATTATAATTAATGGTGTTTTACTTAGATTAGATTCTATTATTGAAGGAAACAAATTTGCAACAGCTGTACCTGAAGTAGTGATGACTACTGTAGGTATACTATTCTCCTTAGATATCCCTAATGCAAAATATCCAGCAGATCTTTCATCAATATGGGAACTTGTTATAAAATTTGAATTACTTGTAAATGCGATCGTTAAAGCAGAGTTCCTTGCACCTGGACATATACAAACGTATTTAATTCCCAATAAAGATAAAATATCTGAAATTTGGTATGACCACCTTAAATTTAAATTTGATTTATCCATCTATAATATTAGCTATTGAATTAATTTTATTTATAATTTCATCCCACTCTTCATCTGAATTAGAATTTATAACAATTCCAGCACCTGCGTAAAAATAAATTTTATTATTTCGTATATATGCAGATCTTAATCCTGCAAAGAATTTACAGTCCATATTTGAATTTATCCATCCTATCGGGCCAGCATACCATCCCCTTTCATATTCTTCAATATTATTTATTACTTCCATCGAAGATTCTTTTGGATAACCAGATAGAGCAGGCGTTGGGATAATAGCATCTAATATATTTAGAGGATTTTTATTAGAATCTATTTTTGATGTAATAATAGTTTTTAGATGAGCAATATTTTTTAATTTTAGAATTGATCTCTTACTAAGTTTACAATCAAAATCCATAGATTGTAAAGATTCTACAATACCATCAGTGACAAAGCTATGTTCATCATTTATTTTTTTATTATTTAATAAAAAATCTTGATCTTCCATTGAGGCAGATCCTGCTAATGCATCGATAGTAATGGTATCATACTCTTTTGATAATATTTTTTCTGGCGATGCACCTAAGAAAGTTCTTTTATTATTAAAACTATAATAAAAAATAGCACAATCAGGATAATCAATGCTCATTTTCAATAACAAATTAGCATATGAAGGAATTTTATTTATTTCATATGAAAGGATATTTGATATAACAACTTTAGAAACTTTAGAGTCATTAATATAAGATTTTATGGTTTCTATTTTATCCTTAAATATATTTTTATCAGTAAGTATTTTTTTTGATTTAAGGGCTATTCTTTTATCTTCTTTTTTTGGATCTAATTTAATTTTCTCTATCAAATAATTATGATTGTATTCAATACTATCAATTATTTTTTCCACATTAGTTTTAATTTTAAAGAAATGTGTTATTGTTATTGCTTCCTCATCAATCATTAGTAGTACTTTGGGGATCCAAAATTTAACAATCGGAACATCCTTCCAAAGAGCAGTATTATTATTTTTTATATTAAAATTTTGTCCACCTATAAACATTGGGATATTTTTTTGATTTGTATAATTCATTGAGATAGCATTTTTAGCTAATGATTCTATCCTAGAATTTAATTGGCTTTTATTTTCATTTTTTAGTAGATACTCCTGGATAGCCCCCAATGATAAATATTTATTTTTTTTAGACTTTCTAATCCACATTGTAAGATTAGTAAATAGATTATTATCAATATCTAATAATCTTTCAAAGTGCTCACTTTCAAATTCAGAGGTATACGAAAAAATAATATCTGATGATTCAGATTTTTTAGACCCAATAATTCTATTGTAAGATTTTATAAATTTATTTTTATCTATGATCATTATTTCACTATATATTTATAAATCAATCTTATAAATTCATATATACTTATACAAAGTAAATATTAATAAACATGAATGAATTCACTCACAAAGGAAAAGATAAAAAAGAATTTGTAAAATATATCTTTAATGATATATCTAAATCATATGATTTTTTAAATCATTTTTTAAGTGGTGGAATTGATATTATATGGAGAAATAAATTTATTAAATCACTTAAGTTTATAAGTAATGATAAAGTTCTTGATGTAGCCACTGGCACTGGTGATATTGCTTTTTCAATTCGAAAGAAATATAAAAGTAAGGTTATAGGATTAGATTTATCTGCCAAGATGCTTGAAGTAGCTAAAGAAAAATCAAAAAAATATAATATTAATGATATCTCTTTTATTGAGGGTGATGCGGAAAACCTGCCATTTGATGATAACACGTTTGATAAGCTAGTAATCTCCTATGGATTAAGAAATTTAGGAGACTGCAAAAAAGGTTTATCTGAATTTCACAGAGTTTTAAAACCAGAAGGAAAGCTTGGGATTTTAGAATTTTTACATCCTCGATCTACATTAATAGGGAAAATATTTAAATTTTATTTTAATAAAATCCTTCCAAGAGTTGCTTCATTATTTTCAAATTCAAAAGCATATAGATATTTGCCTGAATCCGTTGAAAACTTTTTATCTGCAGATGAATTGAAAACAGTATTAAATGAAGTGGGATTTACTAATATATCATCTAAAAATATGTCATTTGGAATTACTACGATTATAAATGCTTCAAAATAAAAAAATAATAGCACAATTTGGATTGTTAATAACAGCTTTAATATGGGGAGCAACTTTTATTGTTGTAAAAGATGCAATTCATTTAGATACATTCCCACCCTTTGTTTTTGCTGCAGTTAGATTTTTTCTTGCTGCTATTTGTATTGTATTTTTTGTTGATTTTAAATCAATTAAAGAAAATGCCCTAGGCCCAATTTTATGTGGAATAATACTTTTCATAGGATATGGATTTCAAAATTATGGATTAGAGGCTACGAGTCCAACAAATTCTGCATTCATTACAAGTATTAGTGTATTAATGGTACCAGTCATACTTTATATTTTTAGATTTGAAAAAATATCATTGAGGATTTGGATATCTGTATTACTGGCATTTATTGGTATCCAGATGATTTCCCCCAATGGATTTAATATTGGAGACAAATTGACTTTTGGGTGCGCGTTATCATTTGCTATCCATATTATAATGCAGGATAGATTTAATAAGGAAAAAGTTATAAATTTTTTTGTAATTCAATCATCTGTTGCCGCATTATTATCTTTTATAGCTAGTTTAATAGTTGAAGATATTTCTAAAGTTATTTTTTCAAATGAAGCTATTATTGCAGTTTTAATAACTGGGATATTAGGTACCACATTTGCATTGCTAGTGATGATATGGGCTCAAAAGATATTATCAGCAAGTGAAACAGCAGTTATTATTGCGATGGAACCAGTTTTTGCCGCCCTATTCTCAGTATATTTTGGATATGAAGTCTTAGGGTTGCTTTCTTACCTAGGCGCTCTTATTGTTGTATTTGCAATTATTTTTTGTGAACTATCAAGAAGCAATAAATTAGTCAGTTAGTTCTGAGTAGCTCTTTTTCCCTAAAATGAAATATTGAAATGCTATACTCGATTTATACATTTTATTTAGTATTGAGTATAATGGATATTTTTTTATTTGATTGATGCTGTATATTCTTTTTATTAAATAAATAGGATGTGATAGAATCCACAAGTATGAACAAAATTGAGCAATAAACCCCTTTAAATTAAATGTTAATAAATATTTCAGGAGTGAAGCCAGCTCTAGTAACATTTTAGGTATGATTAGCAATAGCATAAAGATAGGATTGTGATTTGTTATGAATAATATCATGCTATTTCTATGATTAAGATATGATTTTAAGAAGTTCCCAGATAAAAATGTTCCCCCATCATGATATACTATTGATTGTGGAGCTATTAAATTTTTATAGCCTAGTAAAATAGTCTTCCAAGCATAGTCTATCTCTTCCATATATGCAAATAGCTTTGTATCAAATAGGATTTTTAGAAATAAATCTTTTCTAGTGATAAATGCGCACCCAGAAGGCCAAAATATTTCTCCTTGGCTATCATATTGACCTTTATCAGTTTCTATGTGATTAAATATTCTCCCTTTTACAAATGGAAAGCAAAAAATATCAATAAATCCTCCTGTTCCACCTGCATAATCAAATAATTTTCTTTTTTTTATATTAAGAACCTTAGGTTGAATTGATCCAATAGTATCATCACTATCCATTAGGCCAACTAATGGTTGAATCCAATTAGAATCATGAATCGTATCATTATTTAGAAATAAAAGAAGCTCACCATTTGAGTTCATTGCACCTTGATTACATCCACCAGCATACCCCAAATTCTCTGTTAATGAGATTACCTTTATTTTTGGATATTTATTCTTTATTTTGCCCACACTCTCATCTTGAGAATTATTATCAACAAGAATAATTTCATAATCTTGAAATATTGATTTCTGTAATGAACTTAGACATTCATCTAAAATATCTAAGCCTCCATGATGAGGAATTATTATACTAACTTTAACTTGGTTGGGATTCACTTTTAAGAATATCTAACCAGCCTTTAGCCTCTTTATATGCATCAGGCTGCGTATAATTTTGATTTAATGCAATCCAGTCCTCTAAAATTGTTATTGCTTTATTATATTCACCGGTTTGGCTGTAATATACTACCAGCATTCTACTAAATTCCCATCGGGATGGATAGGTCAATATCATTTTTTTAACATAGGCCTCTCCATCCTTTTGGCTATTATTATCTAAAAGGAGCACAGAGGCTATATCATAATGATCTTGAATATTCAAATCATCTCTTTCAATTAAATTTTTCATATAATAGTTATACTTATCCGTATTTCCAGCCATAGCAAATAATCGAGCAACAGTTAATTGATAATCAGAGTGCAGAATTGGGATTGTCTCAATTGGAATAGATTTATCCATAGAAATTAGAATATTATTAGCATCATCTGTATATCCGCCATAAATCATTTCTTGAGCTGCTTGCAAGAAAGGAGATCGAAAATTTTGAACCATTCTTGTAATATCCTTACTAAAGTAGACTTCTGGATTATTTAAATTTTCATATCTATAGATACCTTTTCCTTCATCAATGGCTTTTAAATAATCATCTGACGTTTTGATGATATGGTCGTAGTTATCTGTCTGTGTGATATATTGTACTGTTTTATTTACATTTATTGTAGGGTTATAATTTTTTTCCAGGAAAATTGAGTCCGTTAATTTATAAACAAGTCCTTGCATTTCTAGGTATTGCCCTAATCCTAACATACTATTATGAGATACGGTAACAGCAAAATAAATGGGTCTATCAATTGGCATATCATTAATAAGCTGCAATATCATAACATCTTGAACTCGCAAGTAGGCAGAACTTATTGTTGGATTTAATTTAAAATTAATTTTTTTCCCTGAATCTCTAATTTCATTTTCATTTACATCCACATATGATTCTCCCATATCATATTGTCCATTATGATTTGTATCTTCAAAAGATTCATGGAAGGAATTGATTTCTAGATCTATGTTGTTCCAAGGTAGAATACCATGTTTATCAATATCATATTTTATCCCTCTTAAGCGTAATTTTTCTGTAGTTTTTTTCAATTCTGATGTCCACAAATTAAGGGCGTAGGCTGTTGCTTTTATTGGTTCTATACCCTTGATTGCTTTATCACTAAGAGTAATCGGTAATTTATTTTCTCCATGATGTTTGAGTTGATTAATATACCAATCAGTATTTAGTAAGCTAAGGTTTACTACTCTAACATCTGTTCTAATATTCTCTACTTCTTGTAGGTACCATAATGGAAATGTATCATTATCGCCATTTGTAAATAAAATAGAATTAGGTTCACATGAGTTTAGAAAGTTGTATGCATAGTCCCATGAGATATAGTTTCCACTTCTATTATGAGAGTGAAAATCTGTTGCAAGCATATTAATTGGCATGATTATTAATAATATCCCAGGAAATATCATTGAAGATAATTTGAAATTAATTCTTTTTTTAAGAAAATGATTTAGCTTATCTATGAGTGCAAATGCACCAATTCCAATCCATATTGAAAATGCAAAAAAACTACCTACATATGAATAATCTCTTTCTCTTGGTTGAGCATCATGTTGATTTAAATATAAAATTATTATAATACCCGTTGCGAAGAATAATGATAGAATTGAAATAGTTCTTAAATAATCTTTTCTTAGATGATAAACAAAACCAACAATACCTAGAATAAAAGCTAGAGGGATAAAATATCGAAATGGATTTATTCCTTCTAAATACTTAGGGTTTAAAAGTTTTCCCGTTGTGTTTGGATGGACAGGCTTTGCTCTTACCTCCCAATTCCATTGCATATCATTAGCAGCACTTTTCCCAATAAATTGCCAGGCAAAATATCTTAGATACATTTCATTGATTTGATAACGAAGTATGAAATCAATTATTTCAGAATAAGAAGGATTATTTTTTTTAGTATTGTACGCTTGTTTGAATTTTCCGGGATTATTTGTTTTTGAAATATCATTAGGCGGATTAATATATCTTTTCCAGTGATTATGAGTGCTATTTTGAATCGCAGAAACAGGGTCAAATGAATTTACAGCACCATACTGATCTCTATTTATATATGCAAGAAATGCTTTAGGCGTATCAGGATTCCCTTCATTTATAGATGGTTGTTGAGCTGCTCGTATTATAATTGTAGAATATGTACTATATCCAATTAGAATCATTACAACACATGTAAAAATAATTGAAAGTTTATTATAATTATTTTTTATATAGTACCAGCAGATTGAAAAAATTATAAAATAAAATATTGATCCTACCCAAAATAAGCTTGAGAAGTAAAATGCTAGATTTGGAATTCCTTTATATATCACTACATATATTATAGAAAATATTAAAAAAGATAAAAAAGCAACATAGGCAATATCAAATAGCAGTTTTTTGAAATCAATTTCATTTAATTTAATTGATGTTGTTTTATTATAATAAATTATAAAAATGATGCAGGGAATAGCCAATAAGTTTAACAAGTGAACTCCAGCAGCCAACCCCATCATGTAGGAGATAAGAATAATATATTTTATACTATTTTGGTCAAAAGCATTTTCATCCCACTTAAGAATTAGCCATACTACTATGGCTGTAAAAAAAGTAGATAAAGAGTAAACTTCAGATTCAACAGCATTAAACCAATGTGAGTCTGTCACTGCGAATGTTAGAGCTCCAATAAAGGCACAATATTCTATTAGTTTCTTTTTATCTAAGTTATTTCCATTTAATCTATTCAGTAATTGAACAATAATTAAATATAAAAACATTACAGAAAAGGCGCTTACAATTGGGGATATTAAATTTACTCGTGCACCCATATCTGAAAAAAATGGTAAATAAGAAAATACATTTCCTAATAGCAGATATAATGGACTCCCAGGAGGGTGAGGGACTCCTAAAGTTATAGAGCAAGCTATAAATTCACCGCAATCCCAGAATGAACTTCTTGGAGCCATAGTTATTAAATAAATAATAAATGGAACGAAAAAAGACAGTAAGGTAAAAATTAGATGATTATTTATCTTCTTTTTCATTTTCACTATTTTCTTTTTTTTCAGATTTTGGGTCATCATTTTTATCTTTTGAAGCGATATAATTCATTCTTAATTCATTAATTGATTGATCGAGAATCTTAGATTCATCATCACCTATATTCCCCTTTGTTTTTTCTTTTAACATTGCTAGCATATCAATTGTTAATGACGCTGCATTTATATCAATTTCTATTTTATCTGAAATCGGATTTTTAATTTTTCCTAGTTGCATCCATGCTTGAGTTACTAATGAAGTGCATAAACCCATAAAAAGCTGTGTATTCTTATTATCATCCATTTTTATTTATCCTATATTTATAAATTCAAGCATATCACTATACTTGTCAATTAATTCATTTTTTATTTTTTTATTTTCAGGAAATTTGAGTTCGTCATCTTTAGCAATCATATTAAATGCTAAACCTCTTGCTCTATCAATAATTTCAGAATCTTGAGAAATATCTGCTAATTTAGTTTTCATATAACCATGCTGTTTTTTTCCAAAGAACTCTCCTGGCCCTCTTAACTTGAGGTCCTCATCAGATATTTTAAAACCATTTGAAGTATTTTCCATAACTTTTAATCTATGATCTGATAATAAGCTTTTTTTCCTTTGTACAAGCATACAATAGCTTTGATATTCTCCTCTACCTATTCTTCCTCTTAATTGATGCAACTGGGTTAATCCAAACCGTTCTGCATTCTCAATTAACATGATAGTAGCATTTGGATTATCTATTCCAACTTCAACCACTGTCGTTGAAACCAATACATCAGTATCACCATTAACAAATAAATCCATTTGCTCATCTCGTTCTATCTTATTCATTTTTCCATTCAAATAGCCAACCCTAAAGTTTTGAAAAACATTCTTTTTTATATGATTATATGCAGTATTGGCAGCTTCTAAATCTAATGATTCAGACTCTTCAATTATAGGGTAAACAATATAGCATTGTCGTTTATTCTCTAATTCTTTCATAATAAATTTATATATAGAGTTTAAATGATTTTCAGTTACTATTTTTGTTTTTATAGGTATCCTATTTTTAGGGATTTCATCAATTATTGAGATATCAAGATCCCCATGCAATGTCATAGAAAGTGTCCTTGGAATTGGGGTGGCTGTCATTGCAAGCACATTTGAATTTTGAGCTTTTTTGATTAAACTTTTTCTATGCTCAACTCCAAATCGATGCTGCTCATCTATAATAGATAGACCTAAATTACTGAATTCTATATTTTCTTGAATAAGCGCATGCGTACCCACAATAATATTTATATCACCAGATTTTAAGTCATTAATTATTTTTTGTTTTTCATTTTTTTTGATATCACTAATTAAAAGTTCACATCTTAGATTGATTTTATTACAATATGACTTAAAACTATTGAAATGCTGTTCAGCCAAAATTTCTGTAGGAGCCATAATTGCGACTTGAGCAGAATTATCAATTGCAATAGCTGAGGCCAAGATTGCGACTATTGTTTTTCCTGATCCAACATCTCCTTGTATTAATCGATTCATAGATTTTGAAGATTCAAGATCAGCTCTAACCTCTTTAAGCACCTTGATTTGTGAATTAGTAAGTTTGAAGGGTAATAGCTTATATATTTTAGTCACATAATTATCTTTAGATATAAATTGCGTTGTCTGATTCTTTTTATAATTTGATTTTTTTATTGCCATTAGAAGTTGCATAAAAAAATGTTC
The DNA here is from genome assembly GCA_964532515.1 of uncultured bacterium. Taxonomy (GTDB): domain Bacteria; phylum Fidelibacterota; class Marinisomatia; order SCGC-AAA003-L08; family D37C17; genus TMED161. The sequence goes on along the minus strand of CAZHKH010000014.1, from coordinate 12,249 downwards.
ATTAAATTTCAATCTTGCTATTGATGATTTTAGGGTATCCATATTATCAGGTTGATGTATTTGCAAAAAAGATTTTTTAAGTGTCATTAATTGTTCTGATTGAAGGATAGATTTATCAAAAAAATCTTCTATGGATAGTTCAATATTATCTATAGCGTAGCTTATAATTCTTCGAAGGCCCCTACTGTCCATCCCTACGGACTTCAAATCTGAATTTGATGGATATATTGAAATAATTTTTCCAGTATTAATTGGATCTTCATTTTCATCTAATAAATCAAACTCTGGATGTATCATTCTAAAGCCATTATAAAATTCAATTTTTCCATATATGGCAATAGATTCCCCTACTTCAAATTTTTCTGAGATCCAACTTAGCCCTCTAAACCAAATACATTTTATAAATCCAGTTTCATCATTTATTTCTACTTCAAAAAATCTCCGTTTTTTTGTTTGTTTGATATTTGCAGAAATAATTTTTCCAACGATTAATCCTTCTTCACCAATTTTGAGTTTATTTATTAGTAAAATATTAGATCTATCAATATATCTTCTAGGGAAATGATGGAGAAGATCAGCCAAAGTTTCAATTCCATACCTTTGGAGTTTTCTTCCTCTATTAGGACCAACGCCTTTTAAATATGTTATTTCAGTGTCTAATGTTTTTTGAGAATATTTTTTTTTAATCATTATTTTAATGAGTTCAAATTATTTTGAAGGATCATCAACTCATTTTCATAACGATTTTTTTTATTCTGTTCATGGGTTACAATATTTTCAGGAGCATTAGATACAAATTGCTTATTGTTAAGTTTTCGATTTACTGAGTTTAATCGTCCCTCTAAATTTTCAATCTGATTTTCAAGTCTTTCAATTTCTTTATTAATATCTATTAAATCTTTTAAAGGTATATAAGCTTCTATATTATCTGTTACAATAGTAGTTGATTGAGATGGTTTTTCTATATTTTTACTAGTTTCAAGATGAGTAACTTTAACTAATCTTTCAAGATAGCCTTTATAGTTAACTAGCACATTGGCCATTGAGTCATCCACTTTACAAACTAAAGATATTTCCTTTTTAGGGGATATTGCAAAATTGGCCTTAATATTTCTTATTGAAGATATCAAGTTCATAATAATAGAGAGTTCTTTCTCGATTTTTATATCTATCATTTCTTCATTTGATTTAGGCCATTTTGCGTTAATAAGCATTTCATTTTTGTTTGTATGTGACCATATTTCTTCAGTAATAAAAGGACAGTAAGGGTGCATTAGTTTCAAAATAGTTTCTAAAACATGGATGCATACCTTTTGAGCAATAGCTTTATCTTTTTCATCAGTTCCATAGAATCTAGATTTTGAAAATTCAATATACCAATCACAGAAATTTTTATAAACAAAATCATAAACTGATTTAACTGCATCATTTAATTTATAATTATCATATGCGCTTTCAACTTCTATGATTGTAGAATTCAATTTTGATAGAATCCATTTATCTGTTACATCTAGTTGACTATTAGATAATCCTGACAAATCACTATTAACATTTTGATCTATATTCATCTCTACAAACCGAGCAGAATTCCATACTTTATTCATAAAATTTCTTCCATGCTCTATTCTTTCTTCTGAAAATAGGATATCAAGTCCTTGTGGAGCAATCAACAATAAGCCCACTCTTAGTGCGTCTGAACCATATTTGTCCATTAGATCGATTGGATCTGGAGAATTCCCAAGAGATTTACTCATTTTTTTCCCTTTTTCATCTCTGATTAATCCATTGAAATACACGCTATTGAAAGGAATCTCTTTTTTAAAGTAAAGTCCAGCCATAATCATTCTCGCAACCCAGAAAAAGATGATGTCTGGTCCTGTAACTAAATCCTGAGTAGGATAATGTTTTTTTAAATCTTCAGTGTCTTCAGGCCAACCAAGAGTTGCAAATGGCCACAACCATGAACTGAACCATGTGTCAAGAACATCCTCTTCCTGTGTCCAGCCATCACCTTTAGGAGGATTTATTCCACAGTATATTTCATCATTTTTATACCAAACAGGAATTCGATGTCCCCACCATAATTGACGGGATATACACCAATCTTTTATATTATCAAGCCAATGGTAATATGTTTTTGTCCATCGTTCTGGATAAAATTTCACTTCACCATTTTTAACACAATTGATAGCAGGCCCTACCAGTTTTTTCATATCAACAAACCACTGTTTTGAAATATATGGTTCAACAACAGCATCTGTTCTCTCAGAATGACCAACTTTATGAGTATAATCTTCTATTTTTTCAAGAAATCCCTGAATCTTCATTTCCTCTACAATACGTTTTCTTGCTTCTTTACTATTCATCCCTCTAAATAGCTCTGGGACATTATCATTAAGAGATGCATCCGGATTTAGTATATTAATCAGTTCTAGATTATTTCTTTGTCCCATATCAAAGTCATTAGGGTCATGAGCTGGAGTTACTTTTACTGCTCCTGTACCAAATTCTTTATCAACATATGAGTCTGCAAATATTGGAATTTCTCTATTTACCAGTGGAAGAATAACTTTTTTTCCTACTAAATTTTTATATCTATCATCTTTTGGATTAACAGCGATTCCCGTATCACCGAGCATTGTTTCTGGTCTTGTTGTCGCAACAATAATAGATTGGTCACTATCTTTAATTGGGTATTTAAAATGCCATAAATGGCCATTTATTTCTTTATGAATGACTTCTTCATCTGATAGGGCTGTTAGGCCTTTAGGATCCCAGTTAATTATGCGTTCGCCTTTATATATCATCCCATCTTCATATAGATCTACAAATACTTTAGTTACAGCTTTACTATAGTTTTTATCCATAGTAAACGTAGTTTTAGACCAATCACAGGAGGCTCCTAATCGTTTTAACTGTGTAAGAATAGTGTTCCCATATTTTTCTTTCCAATCCCATGCATGTTCAAGAAATTTTTCTCTTCCAATTTCTTTTTTATCAATTTTTTGTTCTTTTAGCATGTTTGTAACTTTTGCTTCTGTAGCGATAGAGGCATGATCGGTTCCTGGTAACCAAAGAGTTCTTTTTCCCTGCATTCTTGCTCTTCTAATGAGTACATCTTGGATAGTATTATTTAGGATGTGTCCAATATGTAAAATTCCAGTAACATTTGGCGGTGGAATCATAACTGTAAAAGATTCATTATCTCCTTTAGGAGCAAAACAGTTATTTTCTTCCCATATTTTATACCACTTTTTTTCTACATCTGAGGGTTGATAGGATGTTGATATGTCTTTTTTGTTCATAAAATAGTTTATATCAAATAAATACTAAATTCTTTAACTTTACATCAAACATAATTATGATTGATGAACAAGTATAATTTTACATATATAATTCCATTGTTGTTAATGTTTTTTAGTTGCAATGAAAATATTGATGGATGTTTAGATATTGAAGCTTGCAACTATAATTCAGATGCAAATACAGATGATGATTCGTGCTACTATTCAGAGATGACTGATGATTGGAGTATCCAGATTATAGCATCAATGGAGCCTTGGATGACTTTAGAAACTATTTTTGATGAAAATAATGTTTTAGGGGTTACTGATAGTACTTCTGATGATTTTGATTCAATGGATCTTTCTGAACCACCACCTTCACCAGGAAATTGGATTTCTGGATATTTTTATCATCCTGAATGGGATTCTATTTTTGGCGACAACTTTACTCAAGAGTACAAATCAAACCAATTTTGTGGGTCAAAAGATTGGAATTTTATAGTTAAAGCCAATAGCCCAGGACCAATGGAGTTATTATTTATATTTAATAATGTACCAGATAGTATTCAGATTACTTTAAATAGTGAAGAAAATCTAATAATTTCAGATAGTTTAGTAATTAATTCGATGTTAGAAGAGAATGTCGAAAAAGAATTCTTAATAAAAGTTAGTATTAATTAGTTATATTTATTTTATGATAATTAAAAACAAAAATTATTTAATTTTAATTTTGATATTACTCTCATTTAATTTTGCTTCTAAAGTTTCTAGAGCTATAGATAGGCCCTATAAGCAAGCAGGTGCTATTGAGTCACTCATTAAAACAGATGTAGAGTATGATGAGCTCATTTTAATTCAATTAGATGTATTAGACGATAGTTTATTATCAATTATAAACACAACAATTCCAGAAATAAATTTAAATATTGGCCTTGGCTCTTATCATCGAATTTTTCCAACTAATGAATTCAACATATTACAAGAAATAGTTTCTGAGGATATTTATAAGATATTAAAAAGGCCCTATTCACTTCCAAATGATTCTAGACAGTATTGGGTAGAAGTTAAGCAAGGAGGGAATACTCATGGGACATATACAGAAGATGATGCGATATCCTATACCTGTGATTGCATTGACGGAGCATCAGATTGCGTAAAATTGGGTTGGTATTCTTGGTACAATCCATTGGATTATTGGGGAGAAGCATGGTGGTCTTTCTCACCTCCCGAACACACATATGTAAATGAGATTAGAGTCACTATAAGAGGTGGCCAGTGTGATGATCTCCCCTTATGGTCAGAAACCTATATGGGGATGAGAGATGAAAATGGAAGCTGGTCAGAAGATTATGAATTAAGTATAGAATATACAGACAACACCTATGTTGTTCCTGAAGTATGGAGCGAAGGAATGCTTATGCCAATTGTTGGCTCTGAAGATAATTATGTAGTTGATGAGGTGACACTACAATTTTTTTACACATGCTTATCTACTGATAGCCCAACCTATGTTGTTTCATCTGATGGCAATTATTGTGACTATGTAAATATTACATGGGATGCTCCAGATAATAGCGATGATATTTTTGGTTATAATTTATATAGAGATGAACAGTTAATTACTACATTGCAACCAGATGAATTTAATTTTTCTGATTATGGGGCAAGTCAGAATACAATACATGAATACTGCGTAACATCATTTGGAGAATGTGGTGAATCAGAATATTCTTGTAACGATGGAAATATTAAAAATGATGCATATAATACTACAAATGTAAATGCAACAGATGGCTTATATGAAGATATTATTATTGTTACTTGGGATGTCTCTGAAAATGCAGATGAATATAAAGTTTATAGAGATGGTGTGTGGATTGCCTTTATGACTTCAAATTCAAGTTTAGAGTTTATTGATGAATATATAGATTTTCAAACTGAATACAACTATTGTATTGAAGCAATCAATGATTGTGGAAACTCTGATTTCATTTGTGATACAGGATATGCTTCCTATGAAATTGGAGATATAAATGAAGATAGTTCTTTAGATGTACTTGATGTTGTTTTGATTGTTAATTTTATAATGGGTTATGATATTCCCACAAATTCACAAGAATGGGCATCAGATATAAATAATGATCAAATAATCAATATTCAAGATATTATTTTACTAGTTAGTATGATTTTAAATTAGTAAGTATGAATAAGCCTAGGATCACTTCTTTATTATTTCTTGGTTTATTATCAATAAGTTTATCTCCAATTATAGCACGAAGCTTGAATTCTTCAGCAACTATTATCTCCTTTTGGAGGATGTTCCTTGCAGCATCATTTCTATGGGGATATTCTGTTTTTTATTTTAAGAACCTCAAAGGTCTTTCTCGCTCTAATCAAATTAGAACCTTTTTATCAGGAATATTATTAGGGATACACTTTCTCCTCTTTTATCAAGCTGTTAAGATTACAACAATTGCAAATGCTACTTTTTTAGGCACCTTGGCACCATTTTTCACATTAATAATTGAAATACTTTTATTTAAGAGAAGTTATAAAAAAATAATTTATTTTGGTTTATGTATAGCTCTAATTGGGACAGTATTAGTTTTAATTAATAATTTTGATTTATCATCAAGATATACTCTTGGAAATATTTATGCAGTTTTATGCTCTCTATGCATAGGGATATCATTTTTAATTGCAGAAAAAGTTAGAAATACTGAAGGGACTATAGAATACACAAGAATGCTATATGGAGTAGCAGCCTTAACGATATTTATAATTGGTAGTTTTTATACAGAAACTTTTGTTGTTTTTGAAAAATTAGAAATTGTAGGATTTATTTTTCTTGCATTAGTACCAACAATTTTAGGTCACAATATTTTTTATTATTGTCTAAAATTTACTACTCCAACAATCGTTGGGACAGTCCCACTGGGAGAGCCTATTATTGCGTCTATTATAGCTTTTTTCTTATTTAATGAATTAATCAGTTTAAATACTGCTATTGGTGGAGCATTATGCATTTATGGTATTTTTATAATTCTTAAAAATAGATCAATCCCTCACAATTAATTTAGGTTACAATTTGATAAAAGTATTTTATTTTCTATCATTAAAAAAAACTTTATGTTTGTATCATTAAAATGAAGGATAAAATGATTAAAAAAGCGATTCTATTTTTAAATTTCACAATTATTTTAGGATCTAGCAATATAGATTATAATATTGCCAGCAAATATGATGTTGAGATATTAAGAGATTCTTGGGGCGTTCCTCATATATATGGCGTTACAGATGAGGATGTCGCATTTGGATTTGCTTTTGCACATTCAGAAGATGATTTTAAAACTATTCAAGATGTAATTTTACAAACTAGAGGAAAACTTTCATCTGTTTATGGTATGAAAATGGCTCCTGTGGATTATATGACAAACATATTGAGAGTAAGAGAAAATGTTGAAGATAAATATGATAATTTAATTAGTGATGATGTAAAACAAATTATTAAAGCATATATTGATGGATTAAATTATTATTCAGTATTGCATCCAGATGAAGTCGTTAAAGATCTTTATCCAATTACTCCTGAAGACATTGTCTCAGGTTTTGTTTTTAGAACCCAATTTCTATATGGATTAGATTACTATTTTAATTTTTTATATGAGTCAAAAAAATTAAAAGTTCAACCAGAGTTACCAAAGACAATATGGAGGGATACCGCTCCACTAGGATCAAATTCATTTGCAGTTGCTCCCAATCGAACTGAGGAAGAAGAGACATTCCTTCTAGTAAATGCTCATCAACCATGGGATGGTCCAATTGCATGGTATGAAGTTCACTTACATAGTGAGGAAGGCTGGAATATAGTAGGTGGGACACTGCCAGGGTCACCTGTTGTTTTTGTTGGACACAATGAAAATTTGGGTTGGGCACACACCTTAAATGCACCAGATTTAATTGATATATATGAGCTAACAATTAACCCTAATAATGATAGTCAATATTTATTTGATGATAAGTGGCTTGATTTCGAGGATTATGATTCTTCAATTAATATCAAACTATTAAAATTATTTAATATTAATATCAATCAAAAAATTAGATGGTCAGTGCATGGACCAGTATTAGATCTTAATCATGGAGTCTATGCAATAAGATATGCTGCGATGGATGAGATTAGACAAATCGATCAATGGTTTAAAATGAATAAGGCAAAAAATTTTGAAGAGTGGGAAACAGCTATCAAGCTTCGTTATCTCCCCTCTTTGAATTGCATGTATGCAGATAGGGAGGGTAATATTTTTTACATTTACAATGCAGCCTTTCCAGATAGAAATTCCAAGTATGATTGGAAGGATTATCTCCCTGGAGACACATCGGAATCATTATGGAGTGATTTAGAGGACTATGAATATCTACCTAAGATTTATAATCCTGAATCGGGATTTTTACAAAATTGTAATAGCACACCTTTTAAATCAACAGATGGATCAGACAATCCTAGTTCTAATGATTTTCCAGATAAATTAGGTATTGAAATGTTTATGACAAACCGTGCGCTTAGGGCACTTGAAATGTTTGGAGAGGATCCAGTCATATCACAAGATGATATTTTTAAATATAAATTTGACATGAAATATTCAGAACATTCAGCTATTGCACAATACAGAGATGAAATATTACAAGCTGACATACCTACCCAAGATCCTACAATAGATGAAGCTTTGAAAGTATTAAAAGAATGGGATTTAAATACAGACCCTGATAATAAAGGCGCAGCTCTTGCAATATTATCAACAAAGCCATATTTAAAAGATTATTATGAGAAAATTTCAGAAAATGAATTAATTGATAATTTCATTAAAGCTGCAAAGCTATTAAAGAAAAAATATGGCGAAATTGATGTTTCATGGGGTAAAGTAAATCGAATGATACGTGGGAATAGAAATTTAAGTCTTGGTGGAGGCCCAGATATTATGCATTCCATATATGGTAATTTAAAAAGAAATGGAGAATTAGAAGCATTTGCAGGAGATTCATATATTTTGTTTGCTTCTTGGGATAAAAATGGAAAAATTTCCTCTAAGAGCATACACCAATATGGAGCAGCCACAATGAGAACAGATTCTCCGCATTATTCTGATCAGTCTTTACTATTTTCAAATCGTGAATTAAAGGATGTTTGGTTTAATAAAGAAGATATATTAAAAAATTTAGAATCTAAATACAGACCTGGAGAAAGAAATGAAAATTAAATTTATATTATTATTAACGTTATCATTTACAATTTTATTTGCTGAAAGATGGATTCAGTATGGAGATCATCAAATTGATTCAAAAATTATTGTAATAAAATTAAATAAAGATTCAGCTCCATTACTTGGATATCAGGAGCCATTTAATATTAAAAGTGATTTAGGCTTTGTAGAATTTTTAAAAAGTCAGGGGGCTATTTCAATAACTCCACTTTTTTTAAATTATAAAAATTTTTCTGATCAACACCATGATTTTTCATTACATCAATACTATAAAGTTTTATTTAAAGATAAAATTAATTTTGATAAAATAGCACAATCTACTCTCCAATTTTCTCAAATAAATAAAGTTGAACCTAGTTATAAAAAACAGATTAATATAGAGCCTAATGATCAGTATTATCCAGATCAATGGGCACATACTAATACCGGTCAAGCTGTTAGCTATAGTGGATCTTATGTAGGGACCCCAGATTGTGATACAGATACTAATGATGCATGGGATATATCAACAGGTAGTAATCAATCAATAATTGCAATCCTTGATACAGGTGTATCGAGTCACTCTGAATTTAATGGACGGATTGTTGCTGGGTATAACTTTATAAGTAATAATAGCAATGCAAGCGATGACCAAGGCCATGGAACTTCATGTGCAGGAATCGCAGCGGCTAAAGGTAATAATTCAAGTGGAATAGCAGGTGTTTGTTGGAATTGTATGATTATGCCTGTAAAGGTTTTAGATAGCGGTGGATATGGAGATGATACAGGGATATCAAATGGCATTCAATGGGCTACAGATAATGGGGCAGATGTAATTAGCATGAGCCTTGGTGGTGGTGGATATGTTAGCTATACAGAAAGTGTGATAAATTATGCGACAGAAAATGGAACGGTTGTTATTGCAGCCAGCGGAAATGATAATTCAGGATCTGTAAGCTATCCATCTGCTTATTCAAATTGTATCTCAGTAGGTGCTCTTTCTCCATGCAATGAAAGAAAAAGTACTTCTTCATGTGATGGTGAAAATTTTTGGGGAAGTAACTACGGCTCAGGATTAGATTTTTTAGCTCCTGGAGTTAGAATTCATACAACAACAATGAATGGAGGCTACACCTCAACTTTTAATGGCACTTCATCAGCATGTCCTCAGGCAGCGGGGATTGCAGGATTAATAAAGTCTGAGTCAAACAATATTTCAGCGTATGATGTTAGACTATTAATGCAGCAAAGCTCAGTTGACATCGGATCTCCAGGTTTTGATACTCAAACTGGACATGGAATAACAAATGCCTATAACTCTTTATTTAATTTACTTTATAACCCAGATGCTTTTGTAGATATCGAATCAATTAATTTAGAGCTTGCAGCTGAATCCTCAATTCAAGAGGTATTTGTAATTGCAAATTTAGGGGAAACTGATTTAGAGTTTGATATTGATTCAGAAGGTTATTCTTGGAAAAGTTCATCAGATGATAATTTTGATTACTCTTGGATTGATATTAGTTCAGAATCAACGATAATTAATTTTAATCATAATGACTATGCTTCAGATGAGTTAATAGAATTAGATTTTAATTTTCCTTTCTTTAATGATTCTTACTCAAGTCTAATTGTCAACCCAAATGGTTGGATTGGATTTGGTGAGGATAATACAAGTTGGGATAATACAGCAATACCTGACTCTAATGCACCTAGACCAGCTATAATGGGATTTTGGGATGACCTGAACCCAGTTAATGATGGGGGCTCTGGTGAGGGGTATGTTTATTATCACTCAAATAGTGAAAGAATAGTTGTTTGGTTTGATAATGTACAGCATTGGCCAACAAATTTTGAGGGCAGTATATATGATTTTCAAATGGTTTTATATCCAACTGGAGACATAGTTTTTAACTATAGAAATATGCAGGGTGATACTAATTCTTCGACTATTGGTATTCAGGATGCTTCTGGTGGAAATGGGCTTTTAGTAAGCTATAATTATTCTTTAGTTCAGAATGAGTATTCAATACTAATAAATAAAATGCCTTCATGGCTAGAAGTTTCACCTCTTTCAGGAACAGTTGTTCCAGGAGAAGTATCTGAGGTATCTCTTGATATTTTTTCTCAGGGCTTAGTTGCTGGAGAATATAATTATGATCTTCAAATTGAGACTAATGATTATGAAAATTCACTTATCACAATTCCAATATATCTGAGTATAATTGAAGATGCTTGCGCAGGGTGGGAGTTAGGTGATGTCAACCAAGATTCCCAGCTTAATATTCTTGATGTAACTGGTCTTGTTAACATAGCACTAGGATTAGTTGAGCCAGAAGAATGTCAACTTGAAATATCTGATTTAAATCTAGATTCTAGTGTTAATATCCTTGATATACTAGCTCTAGTAAATTTAATCTTGGGTACTAATTAAGACTAAGTAGATAAATTTGGTTTATTTTCAAAATTTGGTTTTATCACTGGATTTTTCTTTAATTCCAATAAAATCTCTTTAATACCACGGTCTAACTGAGTGTCAATTCCTTTTGAATAGTCTTTTGGCGTAATGTCAACTTCAATATTAACATCAGTTCCATAATTTTCTACATCCCAGCCTACATCTTTAAACCAAAATGAAAATTCAGGTTGAGTAGTGATAGTCCCATCTACCAGTAAATTTCTAGGCCAAATTCCAATGACTCCTCCCCAAGTTCGCTTTCCGATTAATTTTCCGATATTCATCAGTTTAAATGAGTGACTAAAAATATCACCATCAGACCCAGCATATTCATTTGTAATGGCAATTGTCGGACCAGCGATTGAATCCCCTGGATAAGATTCAGTTCCCATCCATCGTGTAATATCATAGCCTAGTCGTTTTCTTGCTAATTTTTCTAGTATTAATTGAGAAACATGTCCACCTCCATTAAATCTAACATCAACGATAAGGGAATCATATTGAAGCTCTGATAGCCAGTATCTATGAAATTCAGAGTATCCCCATGGACTCATATCAGGAATATGAACATATCCCACTTTGTTTTTTGTTTTTCTGTGGACATAGTTTCTATTTTTCTCTACCCAATCTCTATATCTCAATTCATTTTCATTAGGAATAGTTCTTATAGTTATTTCTCTATCATTTTTATTATCTTCATCAGCTATAATTAATTCAATATCTTTATTTACTTGATTAACTAGATGCATGTTAGGAGATGTAGATTTATTTAATTTATTTCCTGATATTGACTTTATGTACATTCCTTCTTTTACATTAAGTCCTGGGCGAAATAGTGGAGAGGTCATATGTCCTGACCAAACATCACCCTTAACTAAGTGCTTGATTTTATAAGCTTTTTTATCATTATCAAATTCTAGATCTGCACCCAAAAGTCCAATATTATAATTTCTTTTAGGTTTGTAATCTCCTCCAAACTCATAGCAGTGTGAAGTTCCAAGCTCTCCCTGCATTTCCCAAACTAAATCAGAAAATTCTGATCTACTTGAAACTCTATTGATTAATTTGTAGTATCTATCATGAATTTTTTTCCAGTTAATTCCTGACATATTTTTCACCCAGAAAAAATCACGTTGCAATCTCCACGCCTCAGAATACATTTGTTTCCACTCTTCAATAGGATTAATTGAAATACGTACTCTATTAAGGTCTATTTTCCCTGAGTTTTGATTACACTCAGCATCAGATAAAATTTCTTTTGATGGAG
>CAZHKH010000013.1:5749-24046 GCA_964532515.1 uncultured bacterium | reverse complement strand
CTTCAAAATTAAGAGAGTATCCTTCAAAAATAATATCACCCTGATCATCTACAAAGGGTTCCCCAGCATCCCATTGATTATTTGAGTTAAGATCATCAAAGTTTCCTCCAGGTAGAGAATTTATTGATTCAAATATGCCATCACCACTATCGTAGAAAGGTTCTGATGGATTCCAAACTCCATCTTGATTTTCATCAGAGTATGTATCAGCAGCATCTGAAAACTGGATATCTGTATACCAATTATATCCATTGTAATATAAGTTTTCTTGGCTACTAAATCCGTTATCATTGCACCCAGAGAATATCGGATCCATTAAATCTCCAGTATAACCAGCAATCTCAAGGTTTGGGTTTTGAAGTAGAGTATATTCAGTTCCTGCATTAAAAGCCATAAAACCACCACTCACCTGATCATAGCCACCAATCATTCTATCTCCATCGTAGTCTCTGTTATACTTGTAATACCAATCATCAAGCCAGCAAGTAACAACTGCTTTGTACCATGGATCAGAGTAACCCTCTTCTTTTGAATTAACATCAATAATTCCATCGTTATTCCAGTCCATCGATGCATATTTAGCTACTAACAATCTATTTACATCAAATATAAGACCAACCTTATTATAGTCATTAATTATAAATTGTTTATATATTCCAAACTTTAAATTTGTGGGCGCAGGATCTGCCTGCTCATTATCAATAAAATCAATTTCCTGACCTATATTAGATATAGAAAAACCAAAATTAAAGATACCTTCATCTGCAGGAGAAAATTGTTTTAAATAACCTATATCAAACGCAAAATCAGTTGAGTATGGTTTCCCACTTTCAGATCCAGTCGCTGTATTAGCTAATTTCTGGTGAAATACTTTAAAATTTAATCCAATAGATGATGTTGAGGTTAATTTCGCACCATAGCTCGCAGAAGCGGCCCACATCATACTTTTAAATGTTTCAGTGGGATTTCCAAATTCATCCATTCCTTGTTGTTCACCAAGATTTAGGTATATTAGATGTCCTCCAAGGGTTCCATATCCAAGTGGCTTCTTAAAAGCTAGAAATTCATAATATAAATCATCAGCAAGATTAGGGAGCCAATTTACATGCATTCCAGAGAAACCTGCTCTATTCTGAAATCCTAGTCCTGCGGGATTGTAGTAGGATGCATATGAGTCATCTACTTTCGCGACTTGAGCTTCACCTGTCCCTGCAGCAGATGCCCCAGGTGCTATTAATAAGAATATGGCCCCAGCTTCACCTACTGGGAATAACAGTGAAATCAATAATAATAAAAATATAAAATTTTTCTTCATTTTTACCCCTCTAAAAAAAAACCGAGCATTATTCAATAATTGCTCGGCAACATCAAAAGCAATTGTTAATGGATATAACTATATAATAACTAACTATGTAAAATTAATATCCTATAACAATTCTATCTATATATTTCTCCCTATAAACACTATTTAATTTACTACTACTAATATCTATTACTCATCAAAATTGTTTAAGTTCCAAGGTTACAACTTTATTTCTTTTTTCTTTCTTCTTTTTTGATATCTTTTTCAGCTTGCCGAGTGGCCTTATAATACTTATAAAAATACTCTGCTTTATTCTCCTCAAAATCATCTACAAGGCTACTAAAACCTTTAACTAAATTATTTAGGTTATCTGATAGTTCTGAGGTAGAAAGTAGCTTACCAATGCTTCCTTCTCCATTCTCAATATTTTTCATTATTTTATTTAAACTTGCTATTGAGGTGCTTAGCTCTTCTCCACTCTTAGCATAACCATTTAAAACACTCTTGCTTTCAGCTGTAAACTCGTTAATACCATCTATTGCAGCAATAAGCTTGTCATCAGATGTAAGCTTTTTAAGATTTTTACTGGTTGAATTTAAGTTTTCAAAAAATTCACTAATATTTTTTCTATCACTATTTGAAATAAAAATATCCTTCATGTCATCATCAACTAGGTCACGAACATCCATTATAATACTATCTAATTGGCCGCTTATTGATTCAACATTTGATAAAGTTTGTTTTATTTCTTCTTTTTGCGGATCATCTAGAATTGCTCGTAAATTTCTTGAGAATGCAGCTAAATCATTTGTGATTGGCTGTATATCTGGGATAGCATCGCCTAAACCCACCTCTCTTTTACCATCAATAACCTCTCCATTAGAAATACTTTTTTTCGTATTCACACCTGGTTTAATAGCTATAAATCTTGCTCCCATCAGTCCATCACTTTTTACCTCTATTTCTGAATCAATTGGAATATTGAATGCAAAGTTCTGATCTATTCCAACCTGCACTGCAACTCTGCTTCCCATAATTCTAGTCGCACTTACTTTTCCTATTCTCTTTCCAAGCATATTAACATCATCACCTTCATTAAGTCCCTGCACGTTGTCAAACATCACTGTAAAGGTAACGCTAGGCTGATTTAATGATATATCCTGAAGATATAGTAACCCAAATACAAATATAACAAATGAAGTTGTTATTGTCAGGCCAATCCAAAATAATCTAGATAGTTTCATGCTATTCCTTTTTATCCTTTATAGGTGCTATCACCTTTTAAAAATGCCATTACTCTTGGATCTGCTGAAGAAAGTAGTTCCTCTGTAGATCCGTCAAACTGTATCTTTCCATTATACAACATTATCACTCTATTTGAGACATCTCTTACTGTCTTCATCTCATGAGTAACAACTATTGATGTTGTATTGCCTTTATTATGAAAGTTATTTATTAATCTATTAATGCTATCAGTCATTATGGGATCTAGTCCTGTTGTTGGCTCATCGTACAATATATACTCAGGATTTAGCGCAATTGCCCTGGCAATTCCAACCCGTTTCTTCATTCCTCCAGATAATTCTGATGGCATTTTCTGTTCAGTATTTTCCATATTAACTTCCTTTAAACTAACAGCAATTCTTTCATTTATTTCTAATCTATCACAATTTGTAAGCTTTTGCAAAGCTAAACCGATATTCTCACTAACTGTCATAGAGTCAAACAGCGCTCCAAATTGAAAAACCATCCCAAATTTTGAACGTAATTTTTGAAGTTTTTTAAATGAAATTTGATTAATATTTTGCTCATCAATAAAGATATCTCCTTCATCAGGATTTAATAGGCCAATGATACTCTTAAGCAAAACACTTTTTCCAATTCCACTTTGACCTATAATTGCTATCTTTTCACCTTTTTTTATTTTGAAGGATATATTGTTAAGGATCACCTTATTATCAAAAGATTTTGATATATTCTCAATAGAAATCATAACAATATAGCCGCAAGGAGATAGTCAAGAATAACAATGGTTATACATGAAACAACAACAGTCTGAGTCGTAGATTTTCCAACTCCTTCTGCACCACCAACAGTATAAAACCCAAAATAGCAGGCAATTGAGGTAATTGCCAGTCCAAATGAGAACGCTTTAATAATTCCAAATATGGCGTCCCATGGCACAAACCAATCCCTCAGTCCATAAACATAATCATATGAACTTATACCTAATGAAGCTGTAGCAGCAAAATATCCGCCAAGTATACCAAATAAATCAGCAATAACTATCATAACAGGAAACATAATTGCCCCAGAGATAATTCTAGGCATAATCAAAAATGAAATTGGGTCAAATGACAAAGTCTCTAAAGCATCAATTTGCTCACTCACTCTCATCGTACCAATCTCAGCTGCAATACTGGCTCCAACTCTACCAGTCATAACAAGCGCTGTTATCATTGGACTAAGTTCCATTAATACTGTCACTCCAACTATGCCACCTACATAAGAATCAGGGATAAAACCTGATTCTAGTTGATATGCAGTTTGAACAGATGTCACCATTCCAGAAAATAAACCTGTGACTATAACTATCGGTATAGTAGAAATTCCTAATTTAATCATATGCTCTGGCAAAAAACCTAAATAAAGATGCCAAGTCGTAAAGGATCTCAATGTTTTAATCATTAAATCACAGTATCTTCCAATATGTTCAAATAAGGCTATAAAATAGGAAATTGGGTATAATATTATTTGTTTCATCTAATATTATTAATCAGAAAGGTCATCTATCTGAGTTTTAAACTCACCTAAATCTTCAAATTCTCTATACACAGATGCAAAACGAATAAATGCAACTTTATCAATACTTTTTAATTCATCCATAACAAATCCACCAATTTGTCTTGATGAAATCTCTACGTTATTATAATTATTTACCATTTGCTCAATTCTCATCATAGCTTCTTGAATTATTTTTTCAGAGATTGCTCTTTTAGTGCATGATATCCTAATACTATTCTCTAGTTTCGTTCTATCATACTCTTGTCTTACACCATTCTTTTTTATTACGATTTTTTTAGGAAAAACGTATTCATAAGTAGTGAATCTGAAGTTGCATAACTCACAAGTTCTTCTTCTTCTAATGGTATATCCTTTCTCTGTTACTCTTGAATCAATAACTTTTGTACTCATGCTATCACAATTAGAGCATTTCATGATTAAACTCCTTATGTAATGGAAATTGCGCTGTTAATTCAGCTACATCTTTTGCAGTTTTTTCAAGAAAATCATCATTATCTATATTCTTAATTACATTATGAATCATTGATGATATTATAGTCATCTCATCTTCTCTCATTCCCCTGGTGGTAAGGGCTGGGGTCCCAATTCTGATTCCACTTGTAATCATAGGGCCTTTTGTATCAAAAGGAACCATATTTTTGTTCGTTGTGATTCCTGCTTTTTCTAATCTATGCTCAACATATTTTCCCGTCAATTCTTTATCTGTAAGATCAATTAATATTAAATGCGTATCTGTACCTCCAGATACGATAGAATATCCTAGATCAATTAACTTTGTTGATAGATGTTTAGAATTTTTTACAATTTGAGTGCAATAATCTTTAAAGGAATCCGCTAAAGCTTCTTTGAAAGCCACTGCCTTAGCACAAATAATATGCATAAGTGGTCCACCTTGGATCCCAGGCATTACTGTATTATCTATTAACTCTGATACCATTTTAACTCGTCCACTCTTTGGTGCAACAACTCCCCATGAATTCTCAAAATCTTTACCCATCATTATTATGCCTCCCCTTGGTCCTCTTAATGTCTTATGAGTTGTAGATGTTACAACATCACAATATGGCCAAGGCGAAGGATGTATCCCAGATGCAACCAATCCTGAAGGATGCGCAATATCAGCCATTAAATAAGCATCTACTGATTTCGCAATTTCGCTAAACTTTTCAAATTCTATGAATCGTGGATATGCAGAGCCACCACAAATTATCAATTTAGGTTTATACTCTTTTGCCAAACTATTTATTTGGTCAAAATCAGCTCTCCCTGTTTCTCTATTAACTTGATATGAAATAAAATTATAACTTTTCCCAGAGAAATTAACTTTACTGCCATGTGTAAGATGCCCTCCATGCGATAAATCTAGACCCATAACAGTATCCCCATGCTTTAAAAAGGTATGAAAAACTGCCATATTTGCTTGAGAGCCTGAATGGGGCTGAACATTAGTATACCCGCAGTCAAACAACTCTTTTAATCTGTCTCTTGCAATATTCTCTACTTTATCAACTGCTTCACAGCCACCATAGTATCGCTTTCCTGGATATCCCTCTGCATATTTATTTGTCAATACACTGCCAGCTGCTTCCATCACAGCATCACTGACGAAATTTTCTGAAGCAATCATCTCTAAAGTTATTAGCTGTCTTTTTTCCTCAGACTCAATGCATTTGAGTATTTCATTATCACTTAAGTTTAGTTTTTTATATGTCATAATTCTATTTTCTCTATTCTTTTTTGATGTCTTCCACCTTCAAAATCAGTATTTAGAAAAATAGTGGTCATCTTAACCATCTCTTCAATAGATGTCACCCTTGCACCAAACGCAATAATATTAGCGTTATTGTGTTTTCTGGACATCTCTGCATGAAACTCTGAGGTACACAGTGCGGCCCTTATATCTTTATTTTTATTGGCTGCAATTGAAATCCCAATGCCAGATCCACAAATTAATATTCCAAAATCAAAATTATTATTTTGCATCTCTTGACAAACTAAATGCGCATAATCAGGATAATCTACGGAGTCTTCAGTATGACAACCAAAATCCTCAACAAGGATGCCCTTGCTGTTTAAATTGTCAACTAGTTTATTCTTTTCTTCAAATGCTGCGTGATCACAACCTATTGCAATTTTCATTATTTCCTAACCCTTACTTTTATAAAAGAATAACACTCTTTTAAATCTACATCAACTTTATCATCTTGGCAGCTGGGGCAAACTTCATTGACTCCAGACGCATTTAATGCCCAGTCTGTTGGTGTAGTGATATAGTAATTATCTTTTTCTAATTCGTTAACTCTTAGCTGTGCATTATAGTTTTTCAGTTCATATGATTTCTTATAGTCTCTTAACGCAATTTCATACACTATTTTATCCCAAAAATTAATATTCTGATTCTGGCAGCTTCTACCTAAATAGAATAAAACCTCTGCTCTTTGATAAATTGATTCACCTTTTCCCAATTCATTTGAATCTGTCTCACTTACAGTAACAGCTTCTTTTGCCCATTTATATGCATCTTTAAAATTTGAATCTTCCACTAAAATCTTAGAAATATTTATAGCATATTTGTATTCATTAGTTATATCAAAAAGGGTTTCATATGTAGCCATTGCATCAGAATACTCAAATTCAGTTTCTTGAGCTTCAGCCTTCATTTCCAATATATCTGTATTCTCATTATCATAGAACAACATTTCATCAGCATATGAAATAATGTCATACCAATCCTCCTGTTCTTTGAGCGCTTGCAAATAATATAAACCATATTGCAAATTTGACTTATCTGATTCCCATCTTTCTAAATCTACCTCGGATGTCTCCCATCCTTGATATTGGTATGCTCGTTTTTTTTCACCTATTGCTTTTTTATATTTTTTTGGCTTTATGCATACATATTCTTCATTTTCATCTGTATCTGAGTTGCAAAGATCAAATTCTAACCATAAATCAAGGACTTCAATTTGATCTTCATATCTTTCTTGTTGTCCAAAAATAGTGCTTAATTGCTCTAGAACTCTTTGATTGTTTGGATATGATTCTTTTACAGTTTCTAAGTAAAATATTTGATCTTCGACGTTATTAGTTTTTTTTGAAATATAGGCACCTAATTCTAGAAGTATTTCAGTCTCTCCATTTATCTCCATCCCAGCATTTAGAGCCCAAAAGGCACTATCTGCTTTAGCTTGATCAAGTTCAATAAAGGATCTAGATAAATTATAATAATTAATAGGATTTTCAGATAGGTCGCAGTTCAAATCCATCATATACATATTGCAATATCTACATCTTCTATAATTTTTATCTTTCCAATAGTCAGATTGCCAGCTTCTATAGCTGTTACACTCTTCAGCGTCTTCGGTAGAAATTGAAGAAACTGAGCCAGATGGTGAAGCTTGATTGTCCACATCAACTGTCGTTGCACAGCTTATAAAAAATAGTGATACAAATATTATGTAAATCTTTAATTTCATCATTTTCTCCTTGATCTTGTAAACCACTTCTCTCCTATATTGATTGATAAATTTCCTTTTATATAATTTTCATCATCAAATATACTATTATTTATTTTACCTATTTTAAGTCCGAGATCAATTAGATTAGAATAATTATTTAATCCTACTCCCATTCCTAAAGTTAGTGCTAAATCTGTTGCAGTTCCATTTTCAAGTGCATAGCTCCTATAGTATCCACCAGCTCTTAAATTGATACCATTAAAGAAATTAGCATTAGAATTATCATATCTTTTATACAAACCTAAATGATATGATGTCGTTGAAGGCTGCTGATTGTTCAATATGCTCACATCATCAACTTGTAGCGAATAATTTTTAAATAAATCTGTTCGATGGAATTCAATTATAAAGCCAATATCATCATCATTGTAATGATAACCTAATTTATAATCATTAATTCGATTAAAAATATTTGAAAACAATGTCATGGCATCAACATCATCTTCTATCTGGATAGAATAGTCTGGATCATATGATAATAAATCATCTCCAGATTCCATATAAAGGTAACTGTAATCCATTAAAAAATATCTGTCAAGTGGATCAGATATAGAATAAATATTATAGTATTTTTTAAAATTAACACTAACAGGACCCATTATAGAAACTGACGCTCCAAATTGATGTTTATTTACGTAGGTATTCCAATCAAATTGAAGTGAATATCCAGAGAATTGATTCAATATAACCTTAGAGGTGGAATCTTGCTCAATCAAAGAATAATCAGATGATTCAGTCGTCTCATCAAAAGATGTATCAAATGTTGAAACAATTATTTTATTCATTTTAATTTGGTTGCCAAAAAGACTATTTAATTTAAAGCCAAAAGAATTATTTTTATTTACCTCCATTGAAAACGATGTATATAAGTTTGATATCCCGCCAAAGAACTTATATTCTGAATGGGAGTTAAGTGGAGAATCAATAAACTCTGATGAATTTTGGCTAAAGTTAAAACCACCCTCCTCAATTAATCTAATATTTGATCGTGTATAAGGTAGCAATCCAATAGAAACTACTTTTGTTTTAGCAACAGGGAATAAAAATGAGAATGAGGATATATTTATATTTTTATCACTCAATCCCCCTATATTTGATGAAAATTTCGATGAGAATGTTATTCGTGTAAGGTCTGACCTCCAAAGAGTTGCAATGGATACTGTATTAAATTGACTGCTATGATCAGAGAAGAAATATGAGTTTCCTAATGCCATTCCCATCGCCTCAATCTCATGAATTCTCTGACCTGTCCCATATAATTCTAGAGAGCTTGAGTAGATAAATGAAAATAAAATAACAGAATATATGTGCAATTTAATCATTCTGAATAGAACACCTCAAGCTTGGGAGATAAAAGTTCATCAGTTTTATGTAGAACCAATCTAGATCTATTATCATACACGCCATCTAGAAGAAAAATAATATCCTCTGATAAATCTATATCATCATTGATAATATCCTGTATTACATGAGCAAATGGAATAAGAATTTCACTATTGCTACTTGGATTTATCGTAGTGAGAAATCTATTTTCATCTCCAATTTTAGCCCATAGATTTACTTGATTATCAAAAAAATTATAGTTTGGATGCGCATGAATTAAATTCAAACCAAGAGTTGTATAGCTATCATTTATATATATTCCTGGATTTCCTTGAATGAAATTAGATAAATCAGAAAAATTAAGTGAAAATCGAACCCCATTAAGATAATCCAAAACTAGAGTGCTATCAGAGCTAAAGTCATACGAAGAAAATAAATTATCATAACTTGAAAGGTCCTCTATAAGCTCATTTTGATCAATTTTTCTAATAATATCAGTACTATGGATAAGCTCAGAAGTTTCATTTATATATGGCGAATGATTTAATCGAAACTGTATAGCCTTAAAATCTACATTAGCAATCAAATTAATTCTAACTTTAACATCATAATTTGGATCATCTACTTGCACTATGTCTACTATATCAAACAAAATGTCCTTGCTCTCATCAAGAGCATTGTTGATATTAGTCATATCTCCATCAATAATATATGATATTGTAGGAGGTGCAGAGTAGGTTAATAGATTAGTAGTTGATAGTACCTCTAAACTATCAGGGAGCTGATCGATGCCCCAATCATAATAGAATTCATTTACTGAGTCCGTAGAATCAAATTGGCTGTTTCCCTGATGTAATTCACCTGGATCCCACTCTCCATTTCCCTGTGTGTCATCATCATCTTCAACTTCGCAGTCTGAATCTGATCCGCAGTCCAGCCAATTGTCATTATTTGGATCAATATTGTAATCATCTGATGGATCTCCATCATTGCAAATTCCATCTTCTCCGCAATCATACTCAGTTGGTAGATCCTCTCCAAAATTAAAAATACCATTTCCCTCAGTTCCATTTGGGTTGTATCCTTCTTCATCAGGTGTGTACGTAGAATCTTCTATCCCTGTATCCTGATATGGCTCCCCCAAATCATAAGCATTGTTGCCCTCAGTATCTATATCATCAGTGCAATCTAAGCAATTTATTTCATCCTCTTGTGGAATACCATCGGTTCCCCAGTCATAGTATGGCTCTCCATAGTCATATTGACCATTTCCTTCGGTTCCTTCGCCTTCCTCCCAATTACTATTTCCTTCAGTTCCATTAAGATTGTCGCTACCCCAATTATCATTTGATGGGTCTTGATTTAATTCTATGTCATATCCCTCTTCATCTTCATCGCAAAGCCCATCCTCACCGCAGTCATTCCAATCATCACCAGTTGGATCTAATAAATAGTTATCTTCATTTGGATCTGAACCTTCCTGATAATCAGGGTTTACATCATCTAAACAGGTTGTATTACCTTGCTCATTTAATCCCCCTTCATATTCATCTGCACATCCATCTACCCCAGTATCTGCAATTTCTGGGAATTCTTCACCAGTGTCATGAATTCCATTTCCTTCGGTTCCACTCTCATTGTAAATAAGATCCTCATCCTCAATATCATTGCACTCTTCTGGATTATCTACAAAATTACATAAACAACTATCGCTGCCGGTTTCATATAAGTCTGGGCACCAATCAAAGCCTAGGTCTATAAATGATTCAGTGCTATCTCCAATAATAGTGAACAAGCTATCCCCCTCACCTCCAAGAGGAGAATTATCTTGAGAGGGATCCTCATTATCTCCTATCACAATAATACTATCTAAAATAAAATCTATTGTTTCAATGGAATCAAGAATAGAATCCTCTAAATCTAGATTTAGCTCTAATTCATAAGTATGGTCAGCATTGAAAATGAATGAGCCCAAAGATATATCCTTTAAATATATTTCATCAGTATTAATATTTTCAGAAAAAGTTCCTTCTGGGTCAAATCCAGTATGCCCTACTATAAAAACTTTTGAAAATGTTGATAAAGTATCGTTGTTTACAACGTATACCAATTCCTCATCTTCAAGTGTTAATTCAGGAATAAAGAGATTACCCCCATCAATTGAAAAACGATTTATATAATCAATAATTTCATTGAATTGATTATACGAAAAAATCATTGAAGGTCTATACGAATCTGATATCCCCGATGAATACTGAGATGATGTTAGCTCTAGACACTGAAACTCATGGGAATGCTCAGGATTATATGATATAACAATATAATAGTCTTGCTCAGATGTACACCAATCATCATTAAATGGTAAATTCAAACTAAACGTATAATTTTCAATTTGCATTGAAGAATCTATTATTGATGTCAAATCCATTGGTTCCTCTAAGGAAGAAAAAATATGAAGGCTATCCTCATTCCAATTTGGAATTATTCCAAATCCACCAACTATATCAAGCATAGTAGTATCGAGAAGCAAAAGACTATCTTCATCCATTAATTCATCAAATGATCGGAATACTATTTGCAAGCTATCAACAGAGTGGATAGTTGAGTCGCTATATGAGGCTGTATCAACCTGACAGTATTTACTGTCTGCCAAGTAGGATGTATTTATTTTCATAAATATTTTACTATTAATATCATCAATATTACCTGAATAAAGCCTATAGCTTCTACCATTAAACAAGGAATCATCTTGAAATGTATATGATTGCTCCGCATTAACTTCAAATGTTTGAATCAAAAATGAATTATTATTAGAAAATGAAGAATCTACAGAGACTGGATCTGATTCGCATGAAAAGAAAATCAGCACAAAGCTAAGGAAAAAAAGTTTATTTGTCATCCTATTAAAGAATCTCTTAAGCATAAATATAAAACTATATTTTCCTTAAGAGTGTTTCAATTTTTTTTGAAATTTCTGACCATTTTGGCTTTCCTGGAACATCGAGGTACAATGTCTTGGTTTTCTTGTGAGCATCAAAAAGATTTTTATTCTTTTTAAATAGCTTGGACATATTTTTTTTCTCATCATCAACCACTACCAAATAATCACTACACTTGATTGCAAGCTCAAGATTATCTATTTTAGATGAAGGTGCTTTCAAATCGATGTACTCATGAGATGCATCCGAGTAATATCTATTTTCATTAATACTGTGAAGAATAAATACTGTTTTAATATTTTTATAATATTCATCATTTTTATAATTATTCTTCAGTAAAATCGGCAGAGAAGACATCTGCCAATCATTGCAAATAATAATATCAGGTTGCCAGAATAGTCTTTTTATCGTTTCTAATGCAACCTTACAAAAAAATGAAAACTTAAAATCATTATCTTTATAAAATCTTCCATTTTTTGATTTATATAGTAACTCGAGTAAAGGTTTAAAATGCTTATCGCTTTCAGTAAAATAGATTTGTACCCTAGTATTTGGAATAAAGGCGGACTTTAAATTTACAGAATCCTGGCCATCCGCAAAATCAATCAGCATGTCCCTTAAGCGTATAACTTCTCTTAGAATATACTTCCTTTCACTTATATACCCATATTTTGGTTGATTTAGTCTAATATCGAAGTCTGATATATCATGTAATCTAGAACAAACTTTCTGTGAAAATTGAGATAATGAATACGTATTAGAGAAAGGATCTACTTCAGATGAGAGATAAAAAATCTTCTTTGACATATTATTTATTTCCTTCAATCAATTTTATTGATTTATTAATTAAATCAAGATTATTTGGATATTTTTCAATTATATAATTCAACTGATTAAGCGCTAAATCAGTTTCACCTATACCTATATAAGATAAAGCTATTTTATAATCTGCATCTGGTGCTTTATTCATATCTCCAAGAGTAGATACCTTTTTGTATTCAGAAATTGCAAGTTTATAGTTTCTTTGAATATAATAAATTTGACCAATCCAAAATTGAGCATTATCAGCGAGATTCTCCTCTTTATCTGAGTCTACTAGTATTTTAAAAGCTTTGAGACTCTTCTCATATTCTTTGTTCGCATAAAATTCATATGCTAAATCATAAGAGGCTTTGTAATCATCAACAGTATCTATTGGTATATTTGTTCCTACATCTATTTCATCCTGAATTTCCTGTATAGAGACATTCAAGCTCGTAACATTATCAATGTTTTGATTTAAATTCTCTATTTGAGCTTCAATTAATACTAAATCATTAAGCAAATTAAAGTATAAGCTATCTGAATAAAATATTTTATCTTCAATAATATTGAGTTTACTTTGAATCCTTATTAGTGAATTAATTATATCTTGATCAGCAGAAGCTGAAGATATATCAAGTTGCTGAAATGCCCTAATTGAATCTTTTAATCCATCAATGTATACTGAATTCTTTCCTATTTGCTCTTGCAAGCTCAAAAGTTTTTTATTTAGTTGGTCAATCTTCTCAGTATTACTATTAGCATCAATATTGATAGTATCAATTTTGTTGCTGATTAAGTTGATATCCTCTTGATTCTTTAGGCTCTGGGATTCTAACTCTGCACTTGCTGTGGAATCTGTAATGTAGCACCCGAAGGTTAAAATAAATAGACCAAGCCACTTATTTCGTATAATAAGAAAATTTCTCATTATTGTAATTTACGAATTATTTCGCAAAAAAATAATCTAATTAAAGATCATTGTTTACAATATTATTCATTATTGCTATCATTGCAAAACATGATATCATAAATGACCCACCATAGCTAATAAATGGGAAGGGCAATCCAATAACAGGGAATAATCCAACTACCATACTCATATTAATTATTACATGAAAAAAAATAATTGAGCTAAATCCAATCAGACTGAGAGAGTAAAATTTATTAAATAATCGCTGAGCATAGTCTGTGACCATGTATATAAAAAATAAAACAGCTAAAATAATTAAAACGATTAAAAACAATCCCATTTCTTCTGAAATTACAGAAAGTATGAAATCTGAATCTTTTATAGGAAGGAACCTTAGATATGATTGCGTCCCTTCTCCAATGCCTTTTCCAAAAAAACCACCTGATCCTATCGCAACTTTTGATTGAAATGCTTGATAGCCTATACCCATGTGATTTGTATTGTCTGGATTAAAAAAGTTCTGAATAAAATCCCATATTCTATTTTTATGATAATCTTTCAATAAATATTTCCATGCATATGCATTGAATAGTCCAAAAGAGATATTGATTATAAAATTTAAAATAACTACTCGTATTCTAAACTGAAAAATTAATAACGTAGCTAGCAATAAAATCATCCAAATTGAATATGCTGTTAAATGCATTGCTGTAATCATACTAATAAAAGGAAATATATATAGAAGGATATTTTTGAATTTAACCCCAGACCAATAGAGCATCGGAAAAATTGGTAGCAAATACATTAGTCCAGTTCCATAGTCTGGTTGTTTAAATATTAAGAGTAATGGGCACATTGAAATGATAGCAGAAGATACAATTAACTGATGATCTGAAAGTGTATCTTTGTAGTCAGAAATGAATCTAGCTAAAGTTAGAATAATAATAACCTTTCCCAATTCTGATGGCTGAAATTGATAGGAGCCAATAAGGATCCATCTTGTTGAATATTTTATTGCTGGCATAAATAGTGTGATGAAAATAAGAAGGAGAACAGCTATATAAAGAATATAAGAAAATTCATATAATACTTGATTTCTAATGAATTGTAAAAGTATAAATATTAAGAATCCACAGAGTATCCAAATGCATTGTTTGTTAAAAACCGAGTGCTGTCCTAAGGTATCTATACTTGTACTTTTTAATGCAATTAATCCAATTACACATAAAAATAAGATGGGCAGTCCCATTCTAAAATCAAATCTAATTATATTGCTAAATCTAAATATTCTATTAATTCGTTCCATCTAGTTTTGATTATCTATAAAGTGTTGGAAGAAAACTTGAGCAATCTCTGAAGCAGAGCCTGCTCCACTGCCACCATGCTCAATTAATACGACAATTGACATTTTGTTTAAAGATTTTTTAGAGGTTACATATCCTGAGAACCAGGAGTGATCCTCTCCTTGAGGATTTTGAGCAGTACCCGTTTTCCCTCTAACAATGGCATCTTTATCAATAACATCTGCCTTTTTACCAGTCCCATATTTAACAGCACTATATATCGCATTATCTAAAAATGTCCATATTCGATCACTTAATTTGATTTCATGTTTATTAGAATTTTTATTCTTTACCAAATGTGGCGTATAGCTAAAACCTTTATTAGCTATA
Source organism: uncultured bacterium (assembly GCA_964532515.1). Classification (GTDB taxonomy): domain Bacteria; phylum Fidelibacterota; class Marinisomatia; order SCGC-AAA003-L08; family D37C17; genus TMED161. Next base: position 8,771 of record CAZHKH010000013.1, on the reverse strand, counting down.
TAGTTTATTGAGTTCAAAACTTGAATAGGAGTAGCAAGAACCTCTCCTTGACCAATTCCCATATTTGCTTTGGTTCCACCTACTGCCCAATTTGTAATTAACTTCCCCTTATCATCACGATATCTATATCTTTTATTCATATATTTTCTAGTTGGAATAAGGCCTCTTTTTTCATTTGGGAGATCAACTCCAAGAGTTTTTCCAAAATTAAAATCTTTAGAAATTTGTATTAATTCATCAAATGAAAGAGTCTCTACCGCTTCATAGAAATAAACATTGCACGAATTAATAAGAGCTCCCTTTAAATCTAACTCACCGTGCCCGGATGTATTCCAACATTTTTTAGTTACACCATCTGCTAAAGTATACTCTCCCTTACAATCATATTTGGTTTTCTCTTTACCCTTATCTAAAATTAAAGCTGCTGTTACTAACTTAAAAACAGAGCCAGGTGGATATTGGCCACTAACAGGTCTATTAAGTAGGGGGTTTTTCGGATCATTGTTCCATCCATCCCATATTTCTTGAGGAACGGGACCCCTATTGAATGGCTTTAAATCAAAATTAGGAGAGCTTGCAAATGCTAGTATCTCACCATTTGAAGGGTCCATGCAGACTATAACCCCTGAACTATCTTTTAAAAAATTTTCAGCAATACGCTGGAGGTCAACATCTATGCTGGTGATTAATGGAGGACCATTAATCACATCCTTACCATCTTTTTCATTGAATAGCCCCTGATCGACCCCTCTATAATCAATTAATCTATATTGAGCGCCATTCTCCCCTCTAAGGGATGACTCATATGATTTTTCTAGACCACTATATCCATAGACATCTCCATGGGAATATTTATAGGATGAATCAGGGTTATTTAATCTAATCATTCTTTCAGAGTTAACTAATCTTACATATCCAAGGACATGAGATAAATTTACATCCGATACATGCTTTCTAGCTGGGACTTCAGAGAATATGATTCCAGGAAAATCTAATATATGTTCTTCAATCATTACCATGTCATTGAAATCAATAAATCTTTTTAAGATAAATGGATGAAATTTTTCTATCCCTGTTTTATGTTCATCAACTTTTGAAATTATTCTTTCTTTTTTGATACCTAAAATAGAATCAAGTAAACTAAAATTGAATTTATCATATATACGATTTGTACTTCTATCTATTATATCAACAGGCATTATCTCTAAATTATAGTTGTAGACATTATCTACCAATGGAACCGCATTTCTATCATAAATTATTCCTCGGGGAGCTTTAATCTCAATAGAACGTAGGCTATTATTACCTGCTAATTTTTTATATTTATTATAATCCAATATTTGTAATTCAAAAAATTTGAAAAATATTGGGAAAAATATAATTACAGCAGAATAAAAAATAGTTTTTTTTCTAAGATAAGAATTCAATTTTACTTTATTATTTTATTATCAATTAAAATGAACCTATTTACAATCATAAACAGAATAATCATAAAAATAGATTGAATCGTTGAAACTTTTAAAATATAAACTATTGGTGTAAAAGTACGGTCAAACATAAGGTAGCATGAAAATATATAGTGAATCTGAAATGTTAAAAATAGAAATCCAATTTTAATCATATTTTTCCAGACTCTATCATATTTATATAACATTCCAAGCAAAAATCCAGCAATTGTTTTTCCAAAAGCAAATAAACCTAGCAAATTGCTTTGAGATACAAAATCTTGGAAAAGCCCAAGAACAAAACCAAAAAAAATGACGTAATGCCTATCGTACAAAACTGATATATAAACTAAATAGATTAATAGTAAATCTGGGAATAGCATTAAATCATTGCTAAAAATGATGCTGGGAACATAGAATTGAATGAGCAAAATAAATAATAAAACAAATATTTGGCTATATATTCTATTATTAATCATAGAACAACAAATACATGGTTAAAATTAATCAAATCAGCAAGTATTTCTACTTCAATATCTTGGAATGGCTTATCATTATGTTTATTTATTTTCACGACTTTTGCAACAGGGATCGAATCAGGATAAATAGTTGAAACTCCTGATGTGTAGACAATATCACCGATCTTAACATCAGCAGTTTTCCTTACACCATATACAATCCCTAATTTTTTGTGAGTTGATTTAAATTCACCTATTGACATGTCTTTTCCAACTCTGACTGAAACAATAAAATTTTTATCTGTTATTAACTGAACATTAGAAACTCTATCAGAAACAACCTCTACTTTCCCAATCAAGCCATTCACATCAACTACAGGCAGGTTAATTTCAAGGCCATCATTTAATCCTAAATTTATAGTTATTGTTCTCATTAAATATGAATAATTATCATTAACTACCTTTGCAATCTGCAATGACCATGGTTGTTCATTGTAAAAATTTAATAATTTTTTTAGTTCTGAATTTTCATTTTCATATTTTAATAATTCAGCGTTTAGCATATTCATTTGAACTAATTTTTGTTTTAAAATTGAATTCTCTTCTTGAATTAACATTAGGCCAGAATAATAACTTTGTGGATAAGTAACTATTGAAACGAGATTAGAGATTTCTGCCTTTACGCTATTTACAATAGATGAGCTAGATGAAAAATATAACAATAAAGACATAGTTAAACAGAGAATTAAGGCTACGGTATCTCTATTTAAATATTTTATCAAGGCTGGATTAAAACGTTTTGGTATTTTTTGAGTCTATCTAATACAATCCCTGTGCCCTTTACAACTGAATAGCATGGATCTTCTGCTACATGCACAGGAAGACCTGTTTTATTTTTAATGTGCTCATCAAGACCTTTTAACTGAGCTCCTCCGCCTGTCATTACAATTCCAAAATCAATTAAATCAGATGCATGCTCGGGAGGAGTTTTATCTAGTGCTCTTTTAATTGCCGCAGTTATTTGATATATAGTTTCAGAAAGCGCCTGTCTAATTTCATCAGATGAAACTTGTACTGTTTTAGGAATTCCCGTAATTAAATCTAAACCTTTTACAGCGA
>CAZHKH010000013.1:5068-5739 GCA_964532515.1 uncultured bacterium | reverse complement strand
GCAGCTATATATGCTGCAAGAGCAAATTTAAATCCACATATTGTATCTGGAATACAACCAGGGGGTCAAATGACTATAACAACTGATGTTGAAAATTATCCAGGTTATGAAGATGTTATTCAAGGCCCATGGTTGATGGAACAAATGAAAATTCAAGCTGAAAAGGTTGGCACTAAAATTCATAATGATACTGTTAATAAAGTTGATTTATCATCAAGACCTTTTACTGCTATCGATTTTCCAGAAGTTCTAACAGCAGATCCTACGGTACATTTTATCATTTCAGCTGTTCTCTCTCCTATCGCTAATTTATGATGATCCTTGAACCATTGAACGATAGACTCTGTTTGTTCATCGCCTGCAGTGTTTATTGTTTCAAGTGCACCTATCCCATTCAATGATATTACTGCAATCTCTGTTGTACCTCCACCAATATCAACTACCATATTTCCTACTGGCTGATTAACATCTATACCGATACCTATAGCTGCCGCCATGGGCTCTTCAATCAGGTAGACCTCGCTGGCATTCGCATGCTCAGCTGATTCTTTGACTGCCCTTTGCTCAACATCTGTTCTTCCTGATGGAATACAAATAACAATTCTTGGTCTTGCTATTCTACTCATATTTAATTTTCTTATGAAGCCTCTAATCATAGCATCTGCCATTTT
>CAZHKH010000013.1:0-5058 GCA_964532515.1 uncultured bacterium | reverse complement strand
CAACGCGCAAAGGTCTAATTGTCTCTATCCCACTATGTGTTCGACCAAGCATTTCTTTTGCTTCTTTACCTACCGCTATAATTCTATTGCTTATTTTATCTCTTGCAACAATTGATGGTTCATTTAGTACAATTTCCTGATTTTTCATCCAGATTAATGTATTTGCTGTTCCAAGATCAATTGCGATATCCCCTGAAAGCATTTTTCGAATAGATGACATTGAATAATTTGACATAATTTTATACCTTAATGATAGAAGTGCCTAGCCTTTGTAAATAACATTGATAAGTTTAACTCATCCGCGACATTAATAGCATCAGAATCTTTGATTGATCCACCCGGTTGAATGATTGATTTTATTCCTGCCTTAGCTGCAATCTCGATACAATCTGGAAAGGGGAAAAAAGCATCTGAGGCCATAATGGCTCCGTTTAAACTTAAACCAGTTTCTGAGATTTTCCTAATAGCATTTTTAACTGAATCCACTCTAGACATTTGTCCTGCTCCTACTGAGAGCAATTGATTGTGATTAGAAAATACAATTGCATTTGATTTAACATATTTAACAAGTCTCCATCCTAGCTCTAAAGCCTTAATTTCTTCTTTATTGGGCTCCCTTTTTGTTGCAACCTCACATTGATTGATATTAAAATCTAATTGATCTCTATCCTGAACTAAATATCCTCCTAGAGCATTTTTAATCATCATCTTAGATAATTTAAAATTATCGTTAATTTTTATGAGTCTTAAGTTCTTTTTTTTCTTAAATATTTCTAGACTATTATCATCAAAATCAGGAGCGACAACACACTCAAGAAACGGTTCAACAAGCTTTTCTGCAGTTTTTGAATCTACTTTATGATTAAATCCAATTATACCTCCAAAATAACTTATAGGATCAGAGCTCACCGCCCTTTCAAAAGCTTCTATATTATTTCTTCCTGTTGCAAATCCACATGGATTTGCATGCTTTATAATACTACAAGAAAGATCATCAAAATCTTTGACAATTGATATCGCTGATTCTATATCAGTGTAATTATTATAAGATAATTGTTTCCCTTGTAGTTGCACCCAGGAATCATTCTTATCAGCTGAAATGTAAAATGCAGCCTTTTGATGGGGGTTCTCTCCATATCTAAGCTCACTATTTTTAATTACATTGATATTTATATTATTTGGAGAGCTCTCATCATTATTAAAACTTGATAAATATGTGGCTATTTGACAGTCATAGTTTGAGGTTATGTTAAAGACCTTAATAGCATAGTCTTTTCTTGTTTCAATGGATATCTCCCCATTTGATTCATCTAGCTCATTGATAAAACTGTTATAGTCCTCTGGATCACATATTGGAATGACGCTCTCATGATTTTTAGCTGAAGCTCTAAGCATGGATGGACCACCAATATCAATAAATTCAATGGCCTTATCTATCGGCAAGTTTTTGTCTGCAGCCTCATTTACAAAGGGATACAAGTTTACAACAACTAAATCTATGATTTTTGAATCAATTTTAATAAGATCATTCATATGAGTTTGATTCTTTCTATCAGCTAATATTCCTCCAAAGACTTTTGGATGTAGCGTTTTAACTCTTCCATCCATAATTGCACCAAATCCTGTTAAATCTGATACAGAAGTAACTTTGACATTGTTCTCCTCAAGCAATTTTTTTGTACCACCCGTAGATAAAATCTCATAATCTCTATCCGTTAAAGATTTTGCGAATTCAACTATTCCTGTTTTGTCCCAAACACTTATTAATGCTGTCTTGCTCATATCACGCCTTATTATTTATTATATTATTGATTACCTTTGAATAAATTTTATGTTCATACTCTAATACTCTATCAGATAAACTATCGGGAGTATCATCTTCCAATACATCAATAATCTCTTCGTGAATTATCATCCCTTTATCATATTCTTCATTTACATAGTGTATCGTCACTGCAGTTGATTTTACCTTACTATCTATAACAGCTTTATGAACATTCATTCCATAGCATCCCTTTCCCCCAAACTCTGGAAGTTTCCCTGGATGTATATTAATAATCTTATTTTTAAAGTTATCTACGATTTCTTTTGGTATTAGTTTCATGTATCCAGCTAAAACAATTAATTCAGGATGACACTCATTTATTTTATTATTTAAAACTTCAATATAATCTTTCTTGTCTGGGTATCTTTGATGATTTATTATAAAAGTATCCACTCTATTTTCTTTTGCATGCAATATTGCCTTGGAATTCGAATTATTGGAAATCAATAGTGAAACCTGACAATTTTTTATTTTATTATTCTTTGTGTTTTTTAGTATGCTTCGAAAATTTGATCCACCACCAGAAGCAAAAACAACAAGATTGTTCATTATAACTCAAGTTGGTTAATTGTTTCAATTTCATCAAGAGATTTAATTTTATTTATCAGCTCTTCATCTATTCTTTCATCTACTTTAACTATAGCGTAGGCTGATTTATTTTTAACTTCTCTACTTAGAATATAGCTTGCAATATTAATAGCGTTGTCGCCAAGCAAAGTTCCAATCTTTCCAATCACCCCCGGAACATCTTTGTTTTTCATAAACAGCATTACGCCTTCAGGGAAAACATCAATATTGTATCCCATTACATTTACAATTCGTGGATGATTCTCTGCAAAAACACTGCCCCCAATTGAATATTTTCCATTAGATGTTGTTACTGTTGCTAACACTAAATTTGAATAGCTTATTTGCTCTGATGAGTATGAATGAGATATAGATATCCCTCTCTCTTCTGCAATTGAGATTGCATTAATAAAATTAATCCTATTATCTGTAATTTTATTAAATAACCCTTTAAGAAAAGAGATGGTCATCGGCTTTAGCTCTTCAATTAACCCAAAGCAATCAATCTTAATAGAAGTTACAGATTCATTTATTAATTGAGATAGAATCATACCAAGCTTCTCACTCATATCTAAATATGGCTCAATTTCTTTAAGTATTGACATGTCAGCGATAGGAATATTTAAGACATTTGATAATTTTTGATCTAACATAAAATCCTTAACTTGTTGACAAATACCTTTTGAGACTCCTTCTTTCGCTTCAACTGTTGAGGCTCCAAGATGAGGAGTAATTAATAAGTTTTTTGTAGATAAAAATGGATGATCTTTATCTAGGGGTTCCTTTACAAAGACATCGATCGCAGCACCTGATATAATGCCATCATTCAATGCAACACTTAAGTCCTTTTCATTTATGATGCCACCTCTGGCAACATTTATAATTCTGGAGGTTGGCTTCATCATTTTAAGTCTATTCAAATCAAACAGGTCTCTTGTCGCATCAATTAAAGGCACATGAAGAGTTATAAAATCACTATTTGAAGTAAGCTCATCTATATCAACAATTTTAATTTTTTCTGGATCAAACATCTCTTGATTTACAAATGGATCATGACCAAGAATTTGCATGTCATAAGAGAGTGCTCTTTTCATTACTTCTCGTCCAATTTTCCCAAGGCCAACAATCCCAAGGACTTTATCTTTCAGCTCATTTCCAACAAGCTTATGCCGATTCCACTCTCCACTCATTAATCCTAAGTGTCCAATGTGCACATTTCTTGATAGCGCAGATAATAGAGACATGGTGTGCTCTGCGGCTGAGATTGTATTTCCATCTGGAAGATTCATTACAACTACACCTGATGCAGTTGCAGCTTGAATATCAATATTATCAACTCCAACTCCGGCTCTTCCAATTACAGATAATTTTTTTGCTTCTTTGATATGTTTTTCTGCTATTTGCGTTCCGCTTCTTATTATCCATCCATTTATATTAGGCAAGACTGATTCAAGTTCATCTTCACTTATATCTGGACGATTTATAATTTCAATATCATCATGGTCAAGAATTTTTAGGCCATGATCAGAGATTGGATCAGTAATCAATATCTTATGCATTTATTTCCTTATCAAATTCAGCTAAATATTCAATTAAATCTTCCATATAGATGTTCCCCATATGGGCAATTCTAAAAGCCTCTCCTCTAAGCTTCCCATATCCTCTATCCATTCTAAATCCCTTTGATAGAAGATTGTTGTAAATTTTATTTACATCCCAGTTTTGAACATTTTTAACACATGTTATTGTGTGTGAGTGGCAACCCTCTTCTGCAAACAATGTTTGTCCTCTTTCCTTTGCCCAAGAAATAGTGTGGTCCCTCATCTCTAAATGTCTTTCCCATCTATTCTCAAGTCCTTGCTCCTGAATAATATTAAGAATATGTTTTAAACCAAAAAGATGTGGAACTGAAGGAGTAGATGGTGTTTGAAATTTATTATAGTATTTTTCATAAACAGCCAAATCTAAAAAATATCCTTTATTGCTGAGCGTTTGAGATTTTTCTGTAATTTTATCCGATACTCCACAAAGAGAGAATCCAGCTGGAAGTCCCCATGCTTTTTGTGTAGAGGATAAGATAAAATCTATTCCAAGTCTATCTACTTCAATTTTAATTCCTGCCATGGAGCTTACTGCATCTACAAGCCAAATTACCTCTGGATATTTTGAACTTAATAAGTCAGAAATTTCTTCAAGATTGCTCATGGTTCCAGTTGATGTCTCATTGTGGACCATGGCTAGCACGTCATAATTCCCTGTAGAAAGATGTTTATCAATATCAGAGGCTTTAACGCCTCTTCCCCATTCATATTCTATTATATTATTATTATATCCACAGGCCTGTGATACTTTTCCCCATTTAGAACTGAATGCTCCATTGTCACAATGAAGAACTCCTTTTTGAACGCTATTTCTCAATCCCATTTCCCATAATCCTGTAGCGGCATGAGATACTAAATAGATATTGTTCTTTGTATATAGAAGTCGCTTAATACCCTTGACAATGAATTCAATAAGTTCAGAAATCTCTTCTGTTCTATGACCTATTTGAGGCGTAGAGAGAGCTTTCATGACACTTGCAGGAACATGAGTGGGGCCAGGAATGAATAACTTAGGATATAAGCTCATTATAAAATTATATTATTTCCACACATATGAAGAGTTCT
>CAZHKH010000012.1:0-24283 GCA_964532515.1 uncultured bacterium | reverse complement strand
GTTCTATTCCACCGCCTGGCCCTCCATGTAAAAAAATTACGGGCTTTCCATTTGGATTCCCAGACTCCTCAACAAATATTTCATGTAAATCAGAAACTTTTAGTCTAAATGTATTGAATGGGTCAATTTTTGGATACAACTCATGTGCCATTAGTATAACCTCTTCTTGCAGACTCTATTTTTAAGTGCTTTATTATTTATATATTTTATAAGCATATCACCAAACTGCTTCATCATTAGCTCCTGATAGCTTGAAAAATTTCCAGCTATGTGTGGAGATAAAAGTACATTTTCAAAATCAAAAAGTTGACTTTTAACATCAAGAGGTTCAGTTGCAAATACATCTAAAGCTGCTCCTGCAATATCCTTTTTCTCAATCGAAGATATTAAATCATTTTCGTGAATAATTTTGCCTCTTGATGTATTGATAATGTACGCGGTCTTTTTCATTAGTTTGAAAATGTTTTTATCAACCATATTCTCTGTCATTGGAGTTAAAGGACATGCAATAGATAGGAAATCACTTTCTTCTGCAACTCTATGTAGTTGACTCATTGGAAGTAGCGCATCAACGTATTTTTTGTTTTCTTCTTTCTTTTGAAGTCTGCGTGTGGCAATTACTCTCATCCCAAAAGTTTTTGCGAGTTTTGATAGTTCCTTCCCTATTTCTCCATATCCAACAATCCCTAACGTTAACTCAGATAGCTGCGTTGTCATTTTTGCAAGCTGCCATTGATTCCATGTTCTGTTCTGCTTAAAATCCTGGCACTCTTTTATGCGTTTTGAAAAATAAAGTATCTGAGACATCACAAACTCTGCAACGGGCCTTGAGTTAATTCCCTTTGCATTGGTAATCATCACCTTACTTTTAACAACATCTTCAAATAGATTCCCATCTACTCCCGCCGCTCCGATATGAATCCATTTTAATTTGTCTGATCTATGACTAAACATATCTGGGGTAATCTGATAGCAGACAAGGATGTCGAGATTTTTAAAATGTTTTTTCAGAGATTGATTGTCCTTAATGTGAATAAGGGAAATATTTTCTAAATCTTGTAGCTCCAGTAGTGAAATTAATTTTTTATACTTATCTATGTTTTTTGTTATTTGCAGACCTATGTTCACTTAATCAAATATCTCCTGCAAACTGCGATAATTAAAGTTTCCGAGTTTCATGGTTCTAATTGCTCTAACTGCAGCTTGAGCTCCAGAGAGGGTTGTAAATACAGGGACCTTGTATCTGATGGCAGATCGTCCAATAGCATACTCATCCTCTCTTGCTGCGCCTCCTAGTGGGGTGTTTACAATAATATCAATTTCATTGTTTTTGACTGCATCAACAATATTGGGCCGCCCCTCTCCAACTTTAAAAATATTTTTAGAAAAGACTCCATTGTCATTAAGCAGCTTTGAAGTTCCGCCAGTTGCCACAACATTAAACCCAAGATCCTCAAAGTCACGCGCTATGCTAATTGATTTTATTTTATCATTTTCATTTACAGATATAAATACGGTTCCGCTAATAGGAAGCTCAGATCCAGCGCTGTATTCTGCTTTTGCAAACGCTGAGCCAAGGTTTCTATCAAATCCAATCGCCTCTCCAGTCGATTTCATCTCAGGTGATAAGAAAATATTTTGCTGAGGAAATTTATTAAATGGAAATACGGGTTTCTTTACCGCAATCAGGTCCTTATGGGGGGTTCCAATTTGAAGATCGCGAATCATTGTCCCGGATGATATTTGTGCTGCATACCTAGCGAGAGGAACATTTGTCACCTTACTTACAAATGGAACTGTTCTACTTGCCCTTGGGTTGACCTCAAGGGTGTATATAGTACTATCCTTTATAGCAAACTGTATATTGATAAGGCCCTTAATATTGAGTCTAATCGCCAGCCTCTTGGTGTCGTCTTTAATTTGATTTCTTAGTGGCTCTGATAGCGAGTACGCTGGGATTACGCACGATGAATCACCAGAATGAACACCCGCTTCCTCAATATGCTGCATGATACCACCAATCAACACATCCTCTCCATCGCATAGAGCATCCACATCAAATTCATAGGCATCTTCAAGAAATCTATCAATCAGTATTGGGTGCTCCCCTGATACCTCTGTGGCCTGCTTAACAAATTTAGATAGTCCATCATCATCATACACTATCTGCATGCCTCGTCCACCCAACACATAGGAGGGCCTAACAAGAACCGGGTAGGTAATATTATTTGCAATTTCTAGTGCCTCATCAATGGAGTGTGCGGTTCCAAATTCTGGCGCAGCGATCTCAAGCTCCTCTAAAATTTTTCCAAATTTCCTTCGATTTTCAGCTAAATCAATTGCATCCGGATCGGTTCCTATAATATTCACTCCCTCATTTTTAAGTCTTTGTGCGATATTGAGGGGGGTCTGTCCTCCAAACTGAACGAGCACGCCATCAGGCTTTTCAAGATCAATAATATTCATTACATCTTCAAATGTCAGTGGCTCAAAATAAAGTCGATCTGAAATATCAAAATCAGTTGAAACAGTTTCAGGATTACAGTTAACCATAATTGTTTTATAGCCTATATCCTTTAATCCAAGTACAGCCTGGACGCAGCAGTAGTCAAACTCAATGCCCTGCCCAATTCTATTGGGCCCACCCCCAAGAATCATAATTTTTTTGCCTTCTAGAGGTGTTATTTCATTTTCTGTTTCATAGCACGAATAGCAGTACGGAGTTTTAGCTACAAATTCAGCGGCACAGGTGTCAACCGTTTTAAATGTGGGAATGATATTGTTTCTTTTTCTTATCTCTCGAACCCGCTGCTCATTGATATCTGTTAATGTGCTGATTTGTTGATCTGAGAATCCTTCCATTTTCATCTGTCGAAGCATATCTGAGTCACTGATATCAAAAACACCATGGAGATCGGATATAATCTTAATATGATTTAGAAACCATGGGTCTATGCCCGTTTGCTCATAAATATCATCAACCGTATTTCCATGATCAAATGCCTGCTTTATTTTTAAAAGCCTAAATGCGGTGGGGAATCTAATTTTTGATATGTCAAGATCTCGGTAGTCACTTTTTTTAGGGTGCATTCCACTCAATCCAACCTCAAGAGATCTAAATGCCTTTTGTAGGGACTCTCTAAATGTCCTTCCGATTGCCATCACCTCGCCAACAGACTGCATCTGGACTCCGAGAATACCATCTGATGCTGGAAATTTTTCAAAATCAAATCGTGGAATTTTTGTAACTACATAGTCTATGGTGGGCTCAAACGCAACCATCGTTTCGCCTGTTATCTCGTTGGTTATTTCATCTAATCTATATCCAATAGCCAGCTTCGCTGCAACCTTCGCAATGGGGAATCCTGTTGCCTTTGAGGCTAGTGCGGAGGATCGACTAACCCGTGGATTCATCTCTATGATAATCATTCGTCCATCATCTGGATTAATCGCGAATTGAACATTTGACCCCCCAGTATCAACTCCAATCGCGCGCAAGCACGCTATCGATTGATTCCTCATTTCCTGATACTCTTTATCGCTCAATGTCTGTATCGGTGCAACTGTAATAGAGTCTCCTGTGTGCACGCCCATGGGGTCTACATTTTCAATGGAGCATACAATCACAGCATTGTCACAGCTATCACGGACCACCTCCATTTCAAATTCTTTCCAGCCAATCAATGATTCTTCAATGAGAACCTCATTAATTGGACTGGAGCTTAAACCATTTTGAACAAGCTCTTTATAGTCTTCAGCATTGTATGCAATAGCCCCCCCAGTTCCTCCTAGCGTAAATGATGGTCTAATAATAACAGGAAACCCAATCCCATCAATAATAGATTCAGCCTCTTCAAGGCTATTGACAAACCCACCTTTTGCGGTAGGGATGTTGGCCTGATCCATTGTTTCTTTAAATTTTTCTCTATTCTCTGCACTCTCAATTGCATGTACATTTGCGCCAATAAGCTCCACATCATATTTATCTAGAACACCCTCGTGATGTAGTTTCATTGCTACATCAAGACCTGTCTGCCCTCCTACTGTAGGAAGTATCGCATCTGGTTTTTCTTTTTTGATAATTGATTCAAGTGATTGAGTATTGATTGGCTCCAGATAGGTTGCGTCTGCAAGTTCTTTGTCTGTCATAATGGTAGCAGGATTTGAATTCACCAATATAATTCTGTATCCTTCTTCTTTTAGTGCGGAGCACGCCTGTGTCCCAGAATAATCAAACTCACATGCCTGTCCAATAACAATTGGCCCTGCACCAATAATCAATATTGAATTGATATCTTGTCGCTTAGGCATGGACCTTGCTCTCTATTAGCTGAATAAAATTATCAAATAGATATCGAGAATCATGGGGACCTGGACTGGCCTCTGGATGATGCTGAACTGAGAATGCATCATGCTCGGTGCAACGTAAGCCCTCAATCGTATTATCATTTAAATTGATGTGGGTGATCTCTATATTGTCTGGAAGGTCCTCATCCACTACAGCAAAGCCGTGATTTTGGCTGGTAATTTCAATAATCTCTGTATCTAAATTTTTAACAGGATGATTGCAGCCTCGGTGCCCAAATTTTAATTTAAAGGTTTTTGCTCCAAGTGCAAGCGCAAGTATCTGATGACCAAGGCATATCCCAAAAATTGGCTTTTCTCCAAGTAATTGTCTGACCGTGTCGATTGCATAGGTGCAGGCCTCTGGATCACCAGGGCCATTGGATAGAAAAATTCCATCTGGGTTGTAGGCAATAATATCAGCAGAAGTTGTGGTCGCAGGAAAAACTTTAATTTCACATCCTAGGTTAGATAAAATTCTAAGGATATTCTTCTTTACTCCAAAATCAAATGCAGCTATTTTATAATTTTGATTGGTTTTATCATTGTATAAATATGGCTCTTTGCATGTAACAACCTTGGCAAGGTCTAGCCCATTCATATTAGGAAGCTTTAGCAATTCATTTTCAAGCTCTTGATCAGATAGGTCATTTGAACTGATAACCGCGTTCATTGCCCCTTCGTCTCGAATCATTCTGGTAATCATTCTGGTATCAATGTTCTGAATTCCTACAATCTTATTTTGTTCTAAATATTCACCGATTGATGATGTCGATCTATAGTTTGATGGAAATTCAGATGCCTGCTTCACAATAAACCCAGAGCACTGAATCTTATCACTTTCAACATCATCTGGATTTACACCATAATTACCAATGTGGGGATATGTCATTGTAATCATTTGGCCACAGTAGGATGGATCAGTCAGAATCTCCTGATATCCTGTCATCCCCGTATTAAAGCACACCTCTCCACCTGTGGTTCCGATATATCCAAGAGATTGACCCTCTAAAAATTTTCCGTTTTGAAAAAATATTTTACATTTTTTATTAATCATTTCCGTGTATATAAAAAAATAGCTCCTAAGCGGAGCTATTTATCTGTCTTTTTTATTTAATTGGTGCATGCTAAAAATTAAAAAAATATTATTATACGAACAAGCACAATAAATTTAGTTTTACTCAATAATCATATTAACAACCATAATAATATCGATAACATTCACCTGGCCATCCTGATTAATATCAGCGCAATCACAGAAATCACTTGAATTAATTATGCATTCCACCATTAAGACAACATCAAGAATATTTAAGTCACCATCATTATTTACATCGCCGGAGTTACAATTGTTTTCGCAGTCACCACCATCAAAATCTAAAGCCTCACAGTTAAAAGAGTATCCCCATCCATCATCGCACCATCCATCTCCTACCCACACATAGTACATGTAATCCATGCACTCTCCATTGCAATCTACAAATCCAGGGGCACTCCCTGAAATCTCATCAATAACGCACAAATCACCAGGCTGTGGGGCCTCAGGTACACACGTGCCTCCATTGCAATCTTCTGTGCAGATCCAAGAGGATTCATATATAAAATCTTCATCACAGAAACAACTGCTGGCTACACAAAAATCAGAATACCCAGAATTTCCAAAATCTATACACTCATAGCCCTCTTGACATCCTGTGCTAAAACATCCTGCAGGGTTGGGAGTTTCGCAGTATGTTAAATCACATTGTCCACTATTACAAATTGCGTTGGGTAGTGGCATGCAATCACACACCCACTGCATGCAATCGCCATCCACCCACTGCTCTACCAGCTGATTTGATTCATCATAATCAAAGGAATTATTAACTGAGTAGTGGCAGCCACCGATACCAACATCACAGTCTCCCCAGATAGCACTGCAGTCACTATCTTCAATGCAGGAACTGTACTCTCCTGAATGTAGTTCATTATATTGATATTCTATTTCATCGCATGTCAATTCATCATTGGTGCATACCGATTGACACTCTTCCATAGAATCAAAAAATGCATCAGAGTAATCTACGCCATCAACCTCCCATCCACATCCAGAAATTCCCTGGCATCCTCCATTTGCATATCCATAACCCATGAACATATCGCAGATACCAAAAAATATTCCTGATAAATCCATGCAATCAGGGGTGATGTAGCAATCTATTAAATTTCCATCTAAATCATAAAAATCTGCGTAGCATCCATCGCAGTAGTTGGATACACATTCAACTGGAGTGTTCACTTGACACTCTTCGGCGACCTCACATGGATCGGCAAAGCATTGTACAGGATAGTCGCAGGCATCTGATATGTAGATGCTATCTATAATGATTGCATCACACAAAGTGCATTCCATTTGTCCGTAAGATACCACCTCAACATATCGATTGATATAGTAATCTAAATCTATCTCATTGGTGTTAGCGAGGAATGTAGTAAAGCTACCATCTTCCTCCTCAAGCATATACTGCGAGCAGACATCCATGCAGAAGCTTGCCTCAACGAGTCTCAAATATCCAAATGAATTTCCGAATGTATAGCCCGCACATAGGATTAAGACAGCTATAATATGTTGAATTCGTTTCATTGATTATAATTTATCAAATTGATGGTCGAATGTCAATTCTTCAATCCATTTAAATATGATACATACTGATTTAGAATCTGTGTCTGTTCATCATCTAAATCTTCTTCTAGTAAAATTGTATTTGCTTCATTAATGGCATCCACTGGAGATCTTCTGGGTTTTTCCTTTGTGTTGACAGAGTTAATACTGGCGATGGATGATTTTATTTTATTTTTCATGCTTTCAGGTAGCTGATCATAATAATTCCTGAATAAAATGCGTAAACCTAAATCATGTACCCTTCCACTAGACAGTGAATTGATAATCTGTATTTTCCCTTCTATACTTGCATCATGAAATTGAGAAATATCATGCAGTTCATTAGTTTTAAATAGCCCCTGATCATATATTGATGCATCAATATCAAGCTTATCTATTTTTTCATAGGTACGTCCCTTAATATCAACAATAAAACTCTCTAGAGTATCTGCATGTTTATTAAGCCACTCGATATTCTTTAAAACATTGTTTCTTTTATCCTTGGTTATGACTCTGTCATATGATTTATCCCAGGGAAGAATAAAACGTGGCTCACCATCCTTCCTTTTTAAAATTCTAGGAGCTTTATCTTCTACATCTAAATACTCAGATATATGGGGATAGTCTATCTTCATCCATAGTGATTGATTTTTGTATTCATCGTGTCGCCCTAAGCACACTGCTACGCAACAGCAATTACTATCATAGCCCAGGGTTATATCAGTATAAATACCAATAGGATAGATACGCTCACCAATGTTAATGGTGGATAGTTTTTTTAATCTTGATATATCAGTATTTTTGATAAAGCCATTCATGAGATAGTCCCACGTTCTACTATCATGCAACTTCAATGCTTTGCACAGCGCAACAGTCACCTCCACATCAACCATCGCATCATGTGATTTTCCATCAATAAAATTATTTATTTGATTAATGTTTTCAAGTTTCATCGGTCTATCTTCATTCCAGCTAATAACCTCATTTTTATATAAATAGTATATAAGGTTAATATTCATGGCATCTGCACGAAATGCATTATTCTTATATTGATGTGAATAGGGATCAAGCAAATTTCTATAAAAGCCAAACCGGAGCATATTATTATCAAAGCTGAGGCTATTGTATCCAATGTTAATTTGATTGGGAGTGTTAAAGAGATGGTGAATCTGGGTGAGGGCATCATACTCAGAGACTCCATTGGTAATATCATTAATTCCCAGTCTGGTGACAATCAGTGCGTATGGTGAGGGCACAACATCTGGACGAAGTTGAATAGAAATTTCATTTCTATCTAGTTCCTCAAAATTCTCATTGGTTGTAATGGATGCAAATCGAACAACCTGATCAAAACTTTCGCATAACCCTGTTGTTTCTAAATCATAAAATAAATAATTCATAATATTAGAGCTCAAGAATAAGGTTTACCAGTAGAACCACATCCAAAATATCAATATTCTGGTCTAAATTTAAATCTGCATTACTGATATAGTCATCTGCATTAATAATCATGTTTACCATAATAATAATATCTAAAATATTGATATCACTATCAGCATTTAAATCTCCAAGTAAAGTATCTTCAGCAATGAACTCCCCATAGAATAGTCCTCTGCCATGTGTCGCTGCAAGAACCATATCGCCACTCATGCTAAGCATATCAACCCTAACATTTGCTAGCCCGCTTGATGATGGATGCCACATAGTATTATCGGCTAAAAGGCTTGATGTCTCCCACACGCCAATTTCTGTGGCTATGAGGGCATAATTACTGTTCTCTGGATGCAATAAACCCCACCGAATAGGCATGTCCGGTAGATTCTGTTCTTTTTCAGTCCAATTGATTCCACCATCACTAGATAGCCATATAGAGCTCACACCATAGTTGGAGAATGTTACTAGAATCTCATCTTCAGATGAACCAATATCAATAGATGATATGTTTGCAGTTGGAAAATTGTCATCGCCAATTTCCATGGTATTTAAATCACCATTCAGATCAACAACTTTATACAGTCGACCTGCTTGAGTCCCTAGGTATAGGGTGGTTGTCTCTGATGAATATGGAGATAGTTCAAGAGCTGAAAAATATACCGGAGAATTAGTTCCAAGGTTAATGGTTTGGATCGTTGGGTCATCATCAATGTTTGATACTTTAATAATTCGATTGGATTGATTGCCATTAAATCTAACCTTGTTAGCATAAATAATATTATTGTCACTGTCATAATCAGCTGGATTTATAAAGACCCCGCTGTTGCCATTGCTATGTTCAGCATTATCTTCATCCAAATTAAATATATACCATGCATTATAATATGTAGAGGTAATTAATAGTGGATCATTATCATCAAAAAAACAGAATGCTCCATCTCCTCCACTAATCATATCATTGATATCAAGCGCACCATCTATAAAAAATAAAGTTCCATTATCCTGTAGCCCACCAACCATATAGTTTGAATCATTTTCAGATAGGATGTCACAAGTATAAAATTGGAGTGTATTATATCCTTGATTTCTTTCAATAAATACTGGGCTAACGGATAATGCGTCATCAGAAAAGAAAATACCTCCATCACTTGTCACTGCAATAGTATTAGGATTATTTGGCTGAAATGCAACCTGATGAATATCTGCATGTACATACCGATCTCCTCCGCCGTAGTACATTAAATTCCAATCAGATAGATTAGTCCAGCTAGAGCCTCCATTAGTAGAGCGGTATAGCTCTAGGCCACCAATAAATATAGTTTCAGGATCTTGAGGATCTACCTCAATTTCTAACGCATGCCACGCCAATGAAGCCCAGTCACTCCCGGTGTCTGTTGGCAGATTAATTTGCTGCCATGTCACTCCTGCATCTGTTGATTTAATAATATAGTTTCCGTAGGATAAATTAAATCCCATATTATTAATAAACCCAGAACCCACTACACCATAAATAACATCAGGTGCACTTAAACATGATGAAAGAACAATCCTGCCAGGGATATTATCACTGGTACTATTTGAAATTATTATTTTATAATCATCAAAGACCTCCCAAGATCCTAAAGCTCCGCTATCTGAACTTAAAATCGTTGCACCTCCATCGCCATTTAGATTTTTCATGGTTCCAACAAAAATCTTTCCTGATGAGGTTATTTCAATATCTGATGGAGAATAGGGAACATCTGTTGATGGAATATTAGGAAGTACCTGAATCCACGTTGCACCATTATCAATTGACTTAAAGAGCCCATCGCTTGGACTGCTCTCATGCTCTTGACCTTGATAGGTTCCAGATACAGCGCACGCATATATTTCTGTTTCATTTCCTATTTGCTTGATTGCAATATCCGTTACATATTCAAATCCAGATGTCGATGGCAGTAATTCCCAACTTTCACCAGCATCAACTGATTTCCAAATGCCAATACCACGGGATGATGATTCTCTGTAGGTGACTAGCGCTGTATTTGCCTCCCCTGTGGCAACATAAAAAATTTCTGGATTTAATGGATCATGTATAATGCGTGAGACACTAAGATTATCCCAAAAATCATTAACCGCATTCCACTGAACGTTGGGATCTGTTATATCATTATTGTACCATAATCCACCCGTTACTCCAGCTGCCCACACTTTTTGATTTAATGGGTCAGTGGGGTCAAACATAATCGCGCGTGTTCTTCCTCCCATATTGGATGGGACATTCTCCCAATTGATTGCTCTATTTAATGAAGTATGCTCCTGTATATTTCTCGTAGCAATAAATGCATCATGCAAGCGATCGGATGGCACATATCCCAATGCAGGATCAAGGCTCATAAAAAAATTTTGAAATATTGCCATGTGTGGATGCTCTGGCTTTGGAATGTTTTTTAGCTCTTCCTCCGTATGGGTGGGTATAATATTATATTGGGATAATAAAAAATTTTCATACTGTATCCGCAAGCTATCATTCTTAACATTGATAACTAGAATAACAAACCCAATCATGACAGCGCATACTATAAATTGTCTAATGTTCATGAGACCTCAGAGTTAAAATTAATATATAATAAAAGATAGGGTTGTATCAGACTGCTATGCTAATAATTAATCTTCTTTAATAAAGATTTCACCATCCCATTTAAACCCATCAAATTCAAACCCATCAAATTTATCAGTGGATGTTATTTGATTTTTTACAATGTAGTTAACCAACTGACCTTTTACTGCTTTTCCAAAATGGCCTGCAGATGATTTCTTTCCTTTTTTAATAACAAAAAAATCAATTCTCTTAACATTGGATCCTGCCTTATATGCTTTTCTGTGTACCTGGGGCAGAAGGTCAACAACTACATCTTCATCTTTTAGTGCATTGGTAAGTATGTCTTTCCAGTGGTGATCTAGGGATAGTACATTCATCTTTAATTTATACTCCGGAATCAGAGTTAACGGAGTAACCATCCCAAATAATCCGCTAAATATATAAAAATGTTTATCCATAAATGTTTTTTCAGTTTTTGAAAAAGAATCCCAATTTAAATTTTTATATACAATGCCAGTGTAGCGTTCTATTGCATGTGCGCAACTACTATTAAAAATGTCTTGATTCTGTCGGTGAAATGCTAATGATTTTTCCTCAGAGGTTCCATAAATTGATGTTAGATCTTCTTCATCAATAAGCTCTAAAAGAGTAACAATCTGTTCTATGTGACTTTCAAAAATAAAGTCAGTATCTTTAAACTTTATTTTTTTAGACTGTATTTTTGATTTGCCCTCACTAGGCGGTATAAGATATTTCATAAATAATAACTGATCCGAAAAAAAATTGAGCGAAAATTTAGTTATTATTTTTCAAAGGTCGTAGATTTTTTTAGTTTTTTTCTAATTCCTCAATTTTTTCTAATTCTTCAACTAATACAATATATAGCTCCTGATCCAGCATGCGAAGAATATTTAATTCTTTTTTTACTTCTCTGGTTTTTCCAAGCTGATTGTATGTTAGCGCTAGCTCAAAATGAGCTGGAGCAAACTGAGGATTTATTTTAATAGATTTTTTAAATAGTTTTGCTGCATTGATAAAATTCTGAAGTTTCTGATTGCACATTCCCAGATAGTATAAGGAAACCGAATCATTGGGATTTAATGATAATGATTTTTGAAAATGAGTTTGTGAAAATTTATAATTAGAATTTAAAAAATATATCTCTGCTAAAATATAATGGGCAATATAGTCATCGGGGTTTTCTTCTGTGAATACAGAAAAATAATTTATTGCATCAGCATAGTTTTCTAACTCTTTGTAGCAGATTCCAATTTGATATACAATCTCAAAATCAGTTGGATCTAATTCTAATGCCTTTTGAAATGCATCTAATGCCTGGATAAAATTATTTAATTCTGCATAACTCATCGCAAGGTTATAAAACATGTTCACAGTTGGCTTGCCTATATTAATTGCCATCTGATAGTGTAAAATAGCATTGTTATAGTCACCTAGCTCGCTTTCTATATTGGCCAGTGTAAATAATATATCTGAATCTACCTTTCCCAAAAGTATGTATTTTGTTAATGCCTCTTTTGCGCTAGTCATATCATCCAGCTCAATATAAGAATTTGCTATACTATATAAGTAATCAACATTTGTTGAATCTGCATCGTATAGTCTTTGATAGGCATCTATTGATTCTGGGTATCTTTGTTCATGATATAAAATATCTGCAAATGTTTCCAGCACTGTCACACTATCAGGATTGAAGATAATGTAATCCCTCAGTGGTTCCATCGCAAGGTTGTAATTCTTGTTTTTATAGTGTAATAAACCAAGTCTTCTATTCGAATCAATTATCTTTGGGTTATATTTTCTAGATTGTGAGTAATGATAGATTGCAGTTTCTAATTCTACAATATTTTCATTAATGATTCCCAAGTAATAATGTGCCTCTCCATTTTCATTATTAAACTTTAAATATCTTTCCAGAGATTCTTTAGCTCGATTAAATTTTTCGATTTGATAATAA
This sequence comes from uncultured bacterium, assembly GCA_964532515.1. GTDB lineage: Bacteria > Fidelibacterota > Marinisomatia > SCGC-AAA003-L08 > D37C17 > TMED161. The sequence goes on along the minus strand of CAZHKH010000012.1, from coordinate 11,305 downwards.
GAAATACCTAAATAGTAATAAATCTCTTCACTCTCAGGGTTTAGTAGTATGTAGTCTGTAAAATCATTGATTGCCTTTTTATGCTTAGTATCTTGCATGTATGAAAGACCCCGATAATAGTATGCATCAAAGTTATATGGATCAACAGATAAAACATCCGACAAAAGCAACGATGCCTCATCATAATATCCTAGATAGTATAAACATCGAGATTGATTAAAAAGTGAGTATAGGTCGTGACGATTAAATTGCTGAGATTGCCTATAGTTAAATAACGCTGATATATACTCTTCTTTCTGATAATAATAATCACCTAATAGTTGATAGGCTCTGATATCCAGGCCATTAATAGAGATATATTCGTCAATATACTTATATGCTAAATCATGGTCAGATTGATAGTAATGTATAATGGAGAGTAATAATTTTTCTCTTCCAAATTGAGTTTCATCATCAGATGAATAGTTCATTAATGCATTTAATATTTGGGGCGTATAGGGTGCATGTTCATCTATATAATTATATAAATAGCTTAATGAAATAGTATCATCCAAAGAAATAGCCTTAATCATACTAGTGGCCGCATCATAGTATAGGCCGGCATTAATATATGAACGACTGATTTCCATTAGATTCATCGATTGAAATGAAATATCAGATTTTGTAGATTCCTCATCTTCAGCTGATAGAATGTCTAAACCAAATGTAAATGGAGACCAAGAATCACTATCAATACTCATTCGCTCCGCATCATTTAAAATATCTAGATTGCTATCAAGAAAATCAACTCTCGCCGTATCACCTAGATTCTCATATAAGTCACGTAAAAATTCCAGCGAAGGTCTGATTGCCATTTGCTGCTCAAATAAAAGTTGTGATTTGATATGCAAGGCCTGCTTAAAATAAGCTTCCGCTTCTTCTGGTCTATACGTTTGGACAAGTAGTTCCCCAATTAATTCACTGGTGAGAGCAACCTCTGGATCAGTTAATCCTAGTATATTTATTTGATAGTCTAGTATCTCCTGATAGATTGCAATTGCATTATCAAAATCACCAACATTAATTAATGATTCAGCAATCTGCTTGAGATCATTTTTAGATACAACTATATCATCACTAGGATTTTGTCCTAGCGCAACTTGAAATAGCAAAACTATTAAAAAATATTTATACAAATTATTCATAGGCTAATTATAATTATAATTATTAAAATTTACTATGCTTGTAGTTAATATTTGTTCCATAATAAATTTTAGCTAAAATTTTTAAAAAAATGAACATTAATTCAATAAAACAAAAAATTGAGGATTCTATCTCTGAATCGAGTGTTGAGGCCCAAGATACCACGGGAACGGGTGATCACTTCAGTGTTGTTGTTGTATCCGATGTATTTGATGGAATGAGCCTCATTGACAGACATAAATTAATATATAAATCTTTGGAGCAGTATATCACACGAGAAATTCATGCACTTCAAATTAAAGCATACACCAAAAAGGAAGCCAAAGATGTCTAGATGGTCTCTTGAGTCATGGAAACAATATATTCTGCATCAGCCTCCTGGATGGATACAAGACATCCATTTGCAGCGTACTCTAGATACTCTGAGGAATAAACCTCCTCTTGTATTTAAAGAAGAAATTCAACTACTGAAAAAACGTTTATCTAAGGTCCATGATGGTGAATATTTTATTGTTCAGGGAGGAGACTGCGCAGAAACATTCTCTGATTTTAATACTGAACTAATAAAAAATAAACTAAATATTTTGCTGCAAATGTCGGTGCTTTTATCATATAAAACATCAATAAAAACACTAAGAATTGGGCGTATGGCCGGACAATTTGCCAAACCACGAACAAGTCCCCTAGAGATAAAAGATGGTAACGAGTATCCATCGTACAGAGGCGATGCCATTAACAGCCTAGAGTGCACGCAACAATCAAGAACCCCTAATCCAGAGCGAATGATCAAGGCCTATGAGCAATCTTCCTTTACTCTTAATCTTATTCGCTCAATGATTAATAGTGGATATACAAATATACTTAATGCCAATCAGTGGGATTTAGATTTTATCAAGCAATCACCTCAAATTAAAGAATACAATGATGTTATTCAAAAAATTCAAAAGGCGTTATCATTTTTTGAGACGGTTGATGACCAGACAAAAAATATAAGTAGAATAGAGCTCTATGATTTTTTTGCATCACATGAAGGCTTAATATTAGAATACGAACAGGCACTCACAAGATATGATGCAATAGATAAAAAATATTATAATTATTCTGGGCATATGATATGGGTAGGAGACAGAACAAGATCTATAGATGGCGCGCATATTGAATTTGTATCAGGCATTGAAAATCCAATAGGTATAAAAATTGGTCCATCAATCAATGATGGTGAATTAATTGAAATTATAAAAAAAATTAATCCGGAAAATGAAAAGGGTAAAATTATTTTAATTGCAAGATTAGGAGTTGAGCATATTGAAGATATACTTCCACGACTCATTAATAAAATTCAAAAGCATCAGCTAAACGTAATATGGATTTGTGACCCTATGCACGGCAATACCTTTAAAAATGACCAGGGAATAAAAACACGACATTTCAATACAATTTTAAAAGAACTAGAGCTGTATATGAACATACACAAAACATCGCATAGCTTTGCAGGTGGTATCCACATAGAATTCACTAGTGAAAATGTGACTGAATGCCTAGGAGGGTTTCAAAATATTGATAACAATACTCTCATGCAACGATATGAAACGGCATGCGACCCACGATTAAATAATCAGCAAAGCATAGAACTAATATTTAAATTAAATGATTTAATGAATAAAGGGAGTAACAATGTCTAATCCAAAAATTACAGGATATGGAGATGATCTAACGGTAAATGATATTCGACTAGGGGACTTATCTCCAAATGACCATGAAAATATTGAGAAGGAAAAGGGTGGTCAAAACTATAAACCACTTGAGGATGTTGTCGTCTCCCATGTTAAAGATTCATCAACACTGATATGCCGTAAACCATCGGGCAACGATGTTGAAGCATATGTGGAAGAAGAACTTATTGATGGGCTATGCTGCTATTCAGCCGTTAATCAAGGGCAATTAAATCAAGAGATAGTAGATGCGGTAATACACCATTTAAATAATGAAAAACTACCAACCGTACCAAGATCTATTAGACATAAATATATGAGCGCATTTTTATTGGCAGCAACATCTGTAACGAATATGGATAAGGTGGTCCCAAAAGTGTCTGGGGTTGAATCTTGGGAGCTTACATTTAAACTATGTAGAAGATGGGGGTACCAGGTAAAACAAATTCCTGAAAATGAATGTATCATCATTGGAGCACAAGGAAATTTTCATGGTAGAACTCTGGCGGCTGTCTCTATGTCAGATGACCCTGATTCTCGTGATGATTTTGGACCTTTCGTACCAGGCATTGAGCTGGTTCCATATAATGATATTGAAGCTTTGGAAAGTATATTTAAAGAGAAGGGTGATCGTATTGCTGCCTATTCAGTTGAACCAATTCAAGGTGAGGCAGGTGTAATTGTTCCTGATGATGATTACTGGCCAAAAGTTGAAAAACTATGTAAAGAGCATAATATTTTATTAGCTATGGATGAAGTCCAAACGGGTTTTGGTCGAACAGGAGCTAATTTTGCACATCAACTTTTTAATGTGAAACCAGATATTATAGGATGCGGCAAAGCCGCTGGTGGCGGTATCCTTCCAGTATCATTTGTAGCAGGGAAAAAAGAAATTATTGATACACTCACCCCCGGATCAGAGGGCTCAACATTTGGCGGTTATCCTCTTGCTGCAGTTGTAGGGGTCTATGCAATTAAAACATTAGTAGATTTAAACCTAGCAGAAAATGCTCGAATCAGAGGTGAGCAACTGATGAATCATTTTAATGATATTAAGGATGAGTTCCCTGATAAAATCAAAGAGAATAGAGGAAGAGGTCTTTTAACAGCCTTTGAAATGTTCAATGAAAAACATTTGGATGGTCACAAGGTATCTGTGGAGCTACTGAACCATGGCGTGTACGCAAAAGAAACACACCACTCAACAGTGCGGATAGCACCAGCGCTAACAATTGAAGCGTGGCAGATAGATAATATGGCTGAAAAACTCCGTAAAGTGATAAAATCATTATAGCCAAATAATGATATTAGCGTATCTTCGTGATAAATAAATATTTATTGCATAAAAACAATATAATTTTGAAATTAGACCTCTATCGGTACAACTAATGATAATGAAAAGAATAATATTTATATTAACACTGGCTCTGATGCTCTCGGGATGCAGAAATTCATACGAATTAAATATGGAGAGAGGTGAGTATTACTATAATCTTGGCGCATATGAAAATGCAACGCTAGAGTATAAAAGTGTTGTCAATCATTATCCTAATGATGTTGGCGTACTAGATGAGAGCACTATCCACATGCTAGCCAACGCCCATCATAATTTAGCTGTTATTTACTTGAAGCGAGCGACCCAAACTGAAGATCCTATAAGAAAATCATCTTTTTTAGAAGAGGCAAACACAGAGGCGAAGCGAGCATACAACTTGTATCCAAAGGATGCATATAAAGATACATGGGATAGCATAAAGGCAGTTTTAAATATTACTAAATAGCCATTATATCTAGCTATCTAAAATAGAATTCCACTCATTAATCCTTTTATCAATTGCATCATCTTTAGTTAAATCACCTATAATATCAATAGAATTAATTGTATCACCCTGGCAAATACTATTAATAATATTTTGGCTATCATTATCTGCAATCAGGCCAAACACACTATGATGATCATCCAGCCATGGGGTCTCAAGGTGAGTAATAAAAAACTGACTCCCATTGGTCCCAGGGCCTGCATTGGCCATTGATAATACTCCAGGTTTATCATGCCTTAGAGATGGATGAAATTCATCTTCAAAATCGTACCCTGGACCACCAGTCCCAGTTCCTAAAGGACATCCTGCCTGAACCATGAAATCATCAATCACTCTGTGAAATTTTAGATTATTATAATATCCTCTATTAGCTAAATTAACAAAGTTTGACACTGTTACCGGGACTAAATCATAAAATAGATTAAGCTTAATTATCCCTTGATTTGTATTAATATGTGCTTCCATCGATGACTCCTAAAAATTATTAATTAATATTATCCTATTATATCCTCACCACCATCAACTCTAATTGTGTTGCCTGTCATCCAGCTATCATAGCTTGTCCCAATCATTGCAACAAATTTTGCCACATCATGTGGTGTGGTGAGTCTTTTTCGTGGATTAACGTCTGTTACTTTTTGAATCATTTCTTCATTGCCGGGAATTTTTCTTAATGCGGGAGTGTCAGTCACTCCTGCCTGAATTGCATTCACCGCTATATTCTTTGTTGATAGCTCAACAGCTAATTGTCGACATGCCGATTCGAGCGCTGCTTTTGACATGGATACAGCACCATATGAAAGCCACTGTCTGCGAGCCCCAGAGCTTGTCATTGCAAGTATTTGACTGCCCTCTATAAATAAATTGTTTTCATAAATCGACTGAGACCAATATACTAGACTGTTTGACATGACGTCCAATGTCATATCAATATTCTTTTTATTTAATCTTTCTGAAGCAGCTTTATCAATAAATGGCTTCATGCTTCCAAATGCTAATGAGTGTACTAAAACTTTAATTTTGATATCTTTAAAATCATCACTACCTAATAATGTTTCCATCTGTTCATAGTTGCATGCATTCATTTTGATGAGCCTACTATCTACGTTATAACTGATAATATCATTATTCAATTGTTCAATTTGATCTTTAGGTTTTCTCATGTATAGACCTATAATATTGATACCAGCTTTTGCCAGTTCTGTGGCGCATGCTGCTCCAATGCCACTGGAAACACCCAGTATTAATGCATATTCTTTTGACATATCGCTTCTTCCTTAATATCTATACTATTAATTTATACCATGAAACTGCTTGGTACAAATTAAAACTATCGCGCCATGAGTCTATCTGTTGGTATAATTGGGCTTCCTAATGTTGGAAAATCTACTATCTTTAATGCACTGACCAATGCAACCGTGGCATCAGAAAATTATGCATTTTGTACGATTGACCCTAATCACGGCATAGTTCAAGTTCCAGATTCTCGAATTGATATTATTAATTCACATATTGAAACAGAAAAAATTATATATAATACAATAGAATTTGTTGATATTGCAGGTCTAGTCAAGGGTGCCAGTACAGGTGAAGGGCTGGGAAATAAATTTTTATCACAAATAAGAAATGTTGATGCGATCATCCATGTTGTAAGATGTTTTGAAAATAAAGATATTGCGCATGTAGATGGAGCGATTAATCCTATCAGAGATATTGAAACAATTAATACAGAATTAATATTAAAAGATATTGAATCTGTTGATAAAAGAATAAAAAGTATAGAAAAACTAGCCAAAAGTGGGGATAAAGATTCAAAGTATGAATTTGAACTATTAATAAAAATTAGCACCCATCTTGATAGCGGAGATCTTATTATCAATCTTGATTTATCGGATGATGAAAAAATCAAATTAAAATCATTTTCATTGCTAACTGCAAAGCCTATTATTTTTATTGCAAATATTAGTGATGATGATCTAATGAATCAATCCAATGAACATTGTACGTCCCTATCATTATATACAAAAGAAAAAAATAAACCTCTTATCCAATTATCAGGATCAATAGAAATGGAAATTGCAGGCATTGCCAAGGAAGAGCAAGCCGAATATCTTAATGAGTTTGGATTGAAAGAGTCTGGGCTTCATAAGATGATTCGAAGCGCCTATGGTATACTTAATCTTGAAACATTCTTTACTGCAGGGCCCAAAGAGATTAGAGCATGGCCAATTAATAAGGGTTCCACTGCACCTACTGCAGCTGGAGTGATTCATTCTGATTTTGAACGTGGTTTTATTAAAGCAGAGATATATAATATTGAAGATTTAATTGAATTTAAAAGTGAAGATCAAATAAAGGGCGCCGGAAGACTTCGACAAGAAGGAAAAGACTATATTGTTAATGATGGAGATATCATATTCTTTAAGTTTAATGTTTAATGTTATCGCAGATAAATTTGTTTATTTCATTATGAATCAAGTCCTTTTCCACCTCACAATCAAATATATTATGAGTTGATTCATCAACAATCAGCGAAGTTATTTGCTTTGCCTGAATGTATCTTTTTACAATTGAATAATTATTAAAAATTGATGTATGATCCTCTTTGGAATGAATTAATAATGATGGACATTTTATCTGATGAAGAATATTCTTATAAACATAACTAGATAATTTTCGCACTTCATTTAATGCAATCAGCGGCCATTTATTGTATCCATAAAAGATTTTTTGTCCTTTATTAACTTCATATTTTTTAAACCTAAATTTTAATAGGTGACAAAACAATGGATTAAGGATATGTATCTTAAATGGTTTATTAAACTCTAAAACAGGGGCCGTTGATATCAGTCCATTTATTGGAAAAGCTACAGAGAGATGCATCGCGAGTAGCGCTCCCATGCTAATACCACAAACAAATATATTATCGCAATGTGATGATAAATATGCTAATCGTTTTTCAGTAAATTCAATCCACTCCAAATATGAGGTACTATTACAATCTTTGACAGTTGTTGCATGCCCTGGCAGATTATCTGCAACAACATGATAATTTTGATTTGTTAAAAAATCAATGAGCTTTTTAAGCTCATAGGTTGTATTAGTGAATCCATGGATAAGTAAAACACCTGTTTTGCTCCCCTTATTCGTTTCATAGTTGGTTGTATCAAAAAATTTAGTTTGGTCAAGAATTTCGTTCATTTTTTATATCTTTAAGCATATTGATGGCATGTACATCATTTAAATCAATAACATGATGTTTCATGTGTCTATATATAATAACCTTTAGTTTATTAATCAAATCTATTTTACGGATCATATCCATATCAACATCATAAAGGATATCAATAGGGTTGTTTAGTTGATTAAAAAAAATAGTGATATCTGCATTATCTGATTCTTTACTATTAATAATATTTAGTTCATAGCCAATCTGTTTATTAAGATGAAGTAGAAAGTATATAAATAATATTTCTATATCTATTTTTTGTTCATCCATTTTTTCTAGGATATCAACAGAAAGATCATATAGGGCTGTATACCGCTCATGATCCATGCATAATTTATCAATTAGTGAAATAATGGCCATCGTGTAGTAATAGTGAGTTAGTATTTTTCGAGAGCTGTAGTGGGTTTGCATTAACTTAGTCTCTTTGGCAATCTTTAAATTAGATTTATTATAAAAAGTAATATTAATGATATTCCCAGGCTCAATAATCCCTGCTATATTATTTTTATTTTTTTTAGCGCCTTTAAAAATAGTAGATATTTTTCCAGACTCTCTGGTAAATAATCTAGAGATTATACTGCTTTCTTTGTAGGGGGTGTTTTTTAATACGATGGCATCAGTAGATATAAACATTATCTATGATTAGTAGGCTTTTGCAAATATGGCCTCATGCTTCGCGTCGTTCCCTGTTAGTATACACTGCTTTCCTGAAGGATTTTCATCAAATGGGAGACATCTTATAGTGGCCTTTGTATCATCTTTAATCTGCTTTTCACTGGATTCGGTTCCATCCCAACCACAGCGAACAAATCCTCCACTATTAATAATTTTTTTAAAATCATCGTAGTTGTCTGCAGTGAATGTGTTGTCTTCTCTAAATTGGTGTGCCTGACTATATAGATTGGACTGAATTTCATTCAAGGTCTTATCTACATAATCACCAAGAGCGTCTGCTGATACTGATGATTTCTCATTGAGGTCTCTTCGAAATAGTGTAAGCTGATTTGAATCTATTTCTTTTGATCCAATTTCAATACGTAAAGGAACACCTTTCAGTTCCCACTCATTAAACTTAAATCCTGGACTTATTTTTTCTCTCTCATCCAATAAGAATCTTATTCCCCTATCAGATAAATCATTTAAATGGGGTGTCATATAATCTTTAATAGCATTGAGTTCATCATTATTTCTAAAGAATGGTACAATCACAACCTGAGTGGGGGCGATTGATGGAGGTAATCGAAGTCCATTATCATCGCCATGGACCATAATCAGTGCTCCAATTAGTCGGGTACTTACTCCCCAGCTTGATGCATACACATACTCTTCACTATTGTTTTCAGTTTGAAATTTAACATCAATAGCTTTAGCGAAATTCTGGCCCAGGTAGTGTGATGTCCCTGCCTGTAGCGCCCGCTTATCTCCCATCATCGCTTCAATACAATATGTATCCACTGCTCCTGCAAATTTTTCGGATTCAGACTTTTTCCCCGTTAACACTGGAATGGCAAGATGGTTTTTGGATACAGATTCGTATATATCCAGTATCTTCAATGTTTCCTCTCGTGCTTCTTCCTCTGAACTATGAGCTGTGTGCCCCTCTTGCCATAGAAATTCGCTAGTTCTTAAAAATAATCTGGTTCTCATTTCCCAGCGCACAACGTTGGCCCACTGGTTAATTAATATGGGAAGGTCGCGATATGAATTAATCCATTTCTTATACATATGCCAAATGACAGTTTCAGATGTAGGGCGAACAATAATCTCTTCTTCTAATTTTGATGTTGGATCTATCTTTATGGAATTATCTTCATCTGCCATTAATCGTGAGTGGGTCACAATCGCACATTCTTTTGCAAATCCTTCAACGTGATCTGCTTCTTTTGCTAAAAATGATATGGGAATAAATTGGGGAAAATAGGCGTTGCTGTGACCGGTTGCCTTAAATTGTTTATCAAATTCATCTCTTACGAGCTCCCAAATAGCAAAACCATAGGGCTTGATTACCATGGTGCCCTTTACCGGACCATAATCTGCAAGCTCTGCCTTGGTAATGACATCGGTATACCATTTACTGTGATCTTGTGATTTTTGTGTTATTCCCTTTGACATAATATTCTAACTTAACAATTTATTAAATACATCAATAACATTTTCTATATCATGGCTTGATATATTATTATGAGTAACAAGGCGACAATGCTTTCCATTATAATCACTAAAAATAATACCCTTGGATTGCATATGTGAGACTAGTTCTCCAGATGATATTCTAGGATGATTAAAATTAAAATAAATAATGTTAGTTTGAACTAAATCAAGGTTTAATTCTATTCCCTCTAGTGTAGAGAGTGCTTGAGCAAGATGCTTGGCATTGCGATGATCATCTTTTAAGCGACTGGTCATTGTATTTAGACTAACGATTCCTGCGGCAGATATAATCCCAGTCTGCCTCATCCCTCCTCCAAGTGATTTTCTGATACGTCGAGCCTCTATAATAAAATCATTACTTCCACAGATAACCGAACCAATTGGAGCTGATAGCCCCTTTGATAAACAAAATGTCACAGAATCTACATTTTTAAGAATTGTATCTGCCGTTATATCAAGTGCCGCACACGCATTAAATAATCGTGCGCCATCCATATGAACTTTAATATTGTTGCCATGTGCCAAGCTACATACCTCATTTATATAATCTAACTCAAGAGGATAGCCGTGACACTTATTGTGAGTATTCTCAATACAAATTAAGCTCGTGACTGGGAAATGAACATCATCAACTCTAATTGCATTTTTAATTTGATCTATATCAATCGTGCCATCTTGATTATTTTGAAGTTGATGTGAATGGATACCTCCATATGCAGATATTCCACCTGATTCATATAGAAAGGTATGAGATTTGTGGCCCATAATGACCTCGGTGCCTCTATCTGCGTGCACCAGATTACAAATTAAATTGCCCATAGTTCCGCTGCTTACCAGTAGCGCAGATTCTTTGCCTGTAACTTTTGCTGCCAAGGCTTCTAAATCAAGAGTCGCTGAATCCTCAACATACACATCATCACCAAGCGGAGCTGAATTAATTGCATCCATCATCTCTGGTGTAGGCAGAGTTACTGTATCACTTCTAAGATCTATTGTTTTCATATTTTTATTATTTAATATAATTCGATTGTCTTTGGAACAATGTAAATGTAAATTATTTTTCTGTAAATGTTTACAAATAACAACAACTATAATTTAATCAATGGGAACATTATTACTTTAAATAATATTGTTCCAACTGCAAATTCAATTACTGTGTGTGATGGACAAATTGAATCAATTAATTCACCAAACAATAAGTACTCATCTAT
>CAZHKH010000011.1:0-24356 GCA_964532515.1 uncultured bacterium | reverse complement strand
GGAGGATTTGCTCCTAATTTAAAATCTAATGAAGAGGCAATCGAAATTATTTTATTAGCAATCGAACAATCTGGATATGAAATAAAAACACAAATAAATATTGCTTTAGATGTTGCAGCAAGTGAATTATATAATAAAGCAACTAAAAAATATGAGCTACAATCTGAAAATTTGGAACTAACTTCTGATGAAATCATTGAATATTACAAGAAATTATGTTCAAAATATCCTATAATATCGATTGAAGATGGATTAGATGAGAATGATTGGTCTGGATGGACCAAGCTAACAAAAGAAATAGAAAGTGGTGTACAGCTTGTTGGAGATGATTTAACGGTAACAAATCCCATTAGATTAAATCGCGCAATTAATGAATCAGCTATGAATGCAATATTAATTAAATTAAATCAGATAGGAACTGTTTCAGAAACGCTAGAAGCTATTAAAATCGCACAGAATGCTAATTTTGGAACAATTATTTCGCACAGATCTGGAGAAACAGAAGACACATTTATATCAGATTTCTCTGTTGCGGTATCTTCAGGGCAAATAAAAACTGGATCATTATGTAGAACTGATAGAATAGCAAAGTATAATCAATTATTAAGAATAGAAGAACATGCTAATGCTAGCAGAGTCAAATTTGGCAATGGATGTTGGAGACATTTATTAAAATGAAAAGTAAAACGAATAAAAAATATCAATCAATTTTATTAATTACTTTTTTAGGTTTATTATGGATTATATTTAATCAATCTGGAGTTATTAAATTAGTGAAGCTCAACAATGAAAAACAGCGCTTGATTAGTGAAATTGATATCTTAGAAAAAGAAGAAAAATTTATCAAAAATAATATTGATCAACTAAATAATAACTTAGAATATATTGAATTCTTAGCATATAGTAAATATCAAATGGTTCATAAAAATGAAAGAATATATCCACATGATAAAATCTATAAAATTAAAGATCAAAAAATATTAACTAATCCCTAGGAATATAATATTATAAAAAACATACTCACAAAATGTATAGGTATAATTTTTGTTTCCTTGCTACTTTCAGCATCCAATTCAATTCCAATTACATCTATTGATAATGTATCGTATTTTTCATTAAATGATTTTATTGATGTATTAGAATTAAAATCAGATTTTATTATTGATAATAATAAAGCAATTTTATACTATAAAAATCATAGAATAGTATTATCAGGAGGGTCTTCTTATATATTAATTAATAATGATATTTATCATTTATATCATCACGTTTTATATACTAAAGATGATTTTTATATTCCGGTATTTTCCTTTATAGAACATATCAAAAAAAATCAAATTATTAATAATTTAACAATTGATTCCATGGGGCATTCTATTGTGATGGCAATGCCCAGATATAACATATTAAACTATGCATTATCGACAAAGGGAAATGGCTATTCTATAGATATTAATACGTCAAAAACTTTTGATGAAAATTTATTAGCATATTCACGATCTGGCAATAATTGGCTATCCATTACCATCCCAGGGGGCACAATTGATTCAATCAATATAAATAAAAGCCAAATAATACATCCCATTATTGATGTAAAAACAACCCAGATGAAAGGTGCAGCTCAAATTTCTTTCTTACTTAAAATTATTCCTGATGACATCACAATGAGCTCAAAAAATAAAACAATAAATCTTGGACTTTTTGTTTCTCAACAAACAACAGCTCAAAAAATAAAACAAGATAAAGAAAAAAATATTATTAACACCATTGTTTTAGATGCAGGTCATGGTGGAAAAGATCCAGGGGCATGCATAAAAAACTGCAAAATCAAAGAAAAAGACATCACACTCGCAATCACAAAAAAACTTGGTCATATACTTGAACGAAAATATAATATGAATGTTATTTATACAAGAGAAGATGATCGATTTATTAAGCTACATCATCGCACACAAATAGCCAATGATAATGATGCAAAAATATTTATTAGTATACATGCTAATTCTATAGAAAATAGTCCCCGGACCAAAGGCTTTGAAACCTATCTTTTAAAAATAGAAAAATCGTCCGCTGCAATTAATGAAGTTGAAAAAAGAGAAAACAATGTTCTGAAATTAGAAGCAGATAATAATACAAATACTATATCAAGGATGAATGCCATCCTTATTCAAAGTGCAAATTTTGAACAAAGTGAAGATCTTGCACAATTAATTCAACAAGAAATATCAAAAACAACACATAAAAACTTAAATAGAGGCGTAAAACAAGCAGGTTTCCAAGTTTTATGGGGCGCGACTATGCCCAACGTATTAATTGAAGTTGGTTTTATCACCAATAGTGATGAAGCAAAAAATCTAACATCCTCAAAATATCAGGATAAAATAGCCAATGGTATTGCAAATGCTATTATGCTATACAAAAAGAAACATGAAAAACACATTTTCGAATAAGTCGCCCAAAACAATAGGTATTTTTGATAGTGGGTTAGGTGGTTTAACCATTTTAAAACAATTACAAGTTGATTTTCCACAGAATAAATTTATTTACTGTGGAGATACAGCACATCTCCCATATGGCACAAAGAGTAAGCAGTCAATTGAAAAATTTTCAAGCAACATTGTTAATTTTTTAATTTCTAAAGGTGCCGATATTATTATTATAGCATGTCACTCTGCAAGCTCTGTGGCTATTAATCATTTAACAAATAATTTTTCAATACCTATGTTAGAAGTAATTAGTCCATCAATTAACTCTGCCATTATGCACACCCAAACAAATTCAATTGGCGTCATTGGCACCCACACCACCATCACTTCTAATACTTATTTAAATAAAATCAAAAAAATTAATAATCAGATAATTGTACATGAAATTTCTTGTCCACTATTTGTTCCCATTGTTGAAGAGGGATTAGAAAATACGGTTCTATCAGATATGACTGTAAAATTATACTTAGACTCTATCAATACATTAGATATTGATACATTGATTTTAGGCTGTACACACTATCCGATACTCATAACAGATATTAAGCGTGTTATTAATGATAATATTTTTATAATAGATACAGGCGTTTCTATTAGTAGCCAATTATTTTCTTTATTATCTGATTGTACTCTTGCTAAAAATCACAAGCCAGATCATGAATATTATGTATCTGATATGCCCTATAGATTTCATGAATTGGCGTCCAAATTTTTAGACCATAAAGTTGATAATGTCCAATGTGTTGAATTCAAATAATAGGGGGAAACAATTTCTATTATCCCTTGAGACACAGGGTATTAAGCTTGGCTTAAGAAGGACTCAGGAACTTTTTACTGTTTGTGGGAATCCAGAAAAAAAGCTTAACAGTGTTCAAATTATTGGAACCAATGGTAAGGGATCTACTGCAGCAACTCTTTCTAGCATACTAATTACATCAGGGATGAGAGTTGGGCTATATACCTCACCCCATTTAGTTGATTTATCTGAGAGAATTCAAATTAATAATAAGCAAATAGATAACGACTACATTAATTATTTTATAAATCTATTTTATAATGATATTAAAAGTCTAGGATGCACCTTTTTTGAAGTTTTAACAGCAATGGCTGCACATTATTTTAAGGATAGGGGTGTTGATGTTGCTATTTTTGAAACAGGCTTGGGAGGAAAATTTGATAGCGTTACAGCTTGCAATGCTCCATTGCAACTATTTACAAAAATTTCTATGGATCATTGCCATATTTTAGGCGATAATATTATAAAGATTGCAGAGGATAAGGCCTCTGCAATTCATAATAATTCGATGTGCTTATCTGTTAAGCAAGAAACCAGTGTTTGCCATATATTAAATAAAAAAGCAGAGGAGTGTCAAACGAAGATAAATTTTGATTTAGATAAATATAATAATAATCTTGATTCCCCATTGATTGGTGATCATCAAAAAGAAAATGCAAGGCTTGCTATTACGGCATCAAAACATATTACAAAAATAATGGATTCTCACATTGTTCAAGGAATACAAAATATATCTTGGCCTGGTAGAATTGAATTAATAAAAACAAATCCTACCATTTATTTTGATGTATCCCACAATGATGATAGTATTATTGCATTTTGTAATGCGATGGAAGCATTAAATATGCAATCTCAAAAAACATTAATCATTTCCATTCAAAAAACTAAGCAACTTACATATTCAATTAAAAAAATTGAAAATCTTTTTTCAAAAATTATTGTAACTCAACTTAATGATAGAATGTATACTACTGAAGAACTCTCATCAATGTTTACGAAAAATATTCATCTTCAAATTATTCATAATCCACATGATGCTATCAATAATACTATAAAAACGCTCAACAAAACTGATGTTTTAGCCATTATTGGCTCACATTATTGGGGAGAGTATGTTTACAAAAACTTTTAAATTTTCCTTGGCTAGTAATGATTTAAAGTTTTAAACTATAGAATTATAGGGAACAAATGTTTCCTAATTCCATTATGCGCATAAGCATTTAAGTATTTCATCCACCAACCAATAAAAGGAAAATAAATGGAAACGACTAAATTAAAGTCATTAACAGTAAAAGAATTAACAGTATTAGCTGATAAATTAAAAATCCAAGATTATGGTGGAACAAAAAAACAAGATCTTATCAAATTAATTTTAGAGGCTGAAGCAAAAAAAGAAGAAAAATTATATGCGACGGGGTGCCTTGAAATTTTATCTGATGGATATGGATTTTTACGTTCCTCTGAATGTAGCTATTTACCAGGTCCCGATGATATATATGTTTCTCATTCACAAATTAAACGATTTCGCTTACGTACAGGGAACATAGTTGCAGGACAAATCCGCCCACCAAAAGAAAAGGAACGATTTTTTGCATTATTGCGCGTGGATACAATAAATGGAAACGAACCAGATGGCCATCGTGGTATTATCCATTTTAATAATCTAACCCCTCTATATCCAGATGAACAGCTTAAGTTGGAAGTAGACCCAAAAGGCATATCTACACGGGTCATTGATATTTTATCACCTATTGGAAAAGGTCAGAGAGGCTTAATTGTTGCCCAACCTAAAACTGGGAAAACAATTTTATTACAAAAAGTAGCCAATTCTATTACAACTAATAATCCTGAAATCAATTTAATTATTTTATTAATTGATGAAAGGCCTGAAGAGGTAACAGATATGGCGCGTAGCGTATCCGCAGAGGTGATTGCTTCAACATTTGATGAATCAGCAGATCGTCATGTTCAGGTTGCGGAGATGGTATTGCAAAAAGCAAAGCGAGCGGTAGAGGTAGGCGAAGATGTTGTTATTTTACTTGATTCTATAACAAGATTAGCACGAGCATATAACACAGTAATACCGCATAGCGGAAAAATATTATCTGGCGGTGTTGATTCAAATGCACTGCATAAGCCAAAAAGATTTTTAGGCGCCGCACGAAATGTAGAAGATGGCGGAAGCTTAACAATTATCTCTACGGCACTTATAGATACAGGTAGTCGTATGGATGAAGTTATTTTTGAAGAGTTTAAAGGTACTGGAAATATGGAATTAGTATTGGATAGAACGCTTAGCGATAAACGAATTTATCCTTCGATTGATCTTAATAAATCTGGCACCAGAAGAGAAGATAAATTGATAGGAAAGAAGGATTTATCAAGGATATGGATACTCCGAAAATTATTATCTGGCATGACCAATGTTGAATCAATGGAGTTTATACTAGATAAATTGCTACGCACCAAGAGTAATAGAGAATTTTTAGATTCTATGGGTGACTAATGAAATTCGCAAAACGTATTAGCAGAATTCAGCCATCTGCAACTCTTGCAATGACTGCTAAAGCAGCGGAGCTTCGTTCTCAAGGCAAAGATGTATTAAACATGAGCGTAGGAGAGCCTGATTTTAATACTCCAGATAATATTATTAATGCAGCAATCCAAGCTATGAAAGATGGCCACACTCGATACACTCCTGGAGGTGGAACCAAGGAACTAAAATTAGCAATTCAAGAAAAATTGATAAGAGATAATAATTTAAATTATGATCTTAATCAGATTATTGTTTCATCTGGTGGAAAACACTCATTATACAATGCCTGCCAAGCTTTATTTGAAACGAATGATGAGGTTATTATTTTTACACCATACTGGGTTTCATTTCCTGATTTTGTTTCTGTAACGGGGGCAACGCCAGTATTTGTTGAAACAGACCCCACGAATCAATATCAACCTATTTTTGATGATTTAAAATCAAAAATTACTACCAACACTAAAGGCATAATCATTAATTCTCCATCTAATCCAACAGGTGGGGTATGGAGCGATGAAGCTATTAAAAAAACAGTTGATATTGCTCTAAAGCACTCATTATGGGGTTTTTCTGATGAATGCTATGAGCAGTTAACTTACGATCAACCCTTTAAAAGTATATTTGATTTATGTAGTGATTACGATAAAATTCTTACATTTCAAAGCTGCTCTAAAACTTATGCCATGACTGGTTGGAGGATAGGATATACATGTGGTGATGCAGCGGTTGTGAAAGCCATGTCAAAACTACAAGGACAAAGTACTTCATGCCCCAATAGCATTGCCCAGGTGGCTGCTATTGAGGCCTTATCTGGTGATCAGACTTCTGTAGGGAAAATGAAAAAAGCATTTGAAAAAAGAAGAAATCTTATTGTCTCTCGGTTAAATGCTATAGATGGGGTCACGTGCGATAGTCCTGGTGGAGCATTTTATGTCTTTCCTAATTTTAAAGAAATAATAAATGGAAATGTTAGTGGCAATAATATAAAAAGTGCATTAGATTTATGTATGATGCTGCTAGAGAAGAAATTAGTAGTATCTGTTTCAGGCGAAAGTTTTGGTGCAGATGAAAATATTAGGTTTTCTTACGCCACATCTGAAGTTATTATTAATGATGCGATGGATAGACTTGAGGCCCTAATAAGTGAAATTTGATAAGGAGTTAATTAAATGAAAAAAGATATACATCCAGAAAATTATAGATATGTAGTATTTCAAGATCTTTCATGCGACTATTCTTTTTTAACACGCTCAACAGTTGAAACGAAAGAAAAGATTAAATGGGAAGATGGTAAAGAGTATCCTCTATATAAATTAGAAATATCTAATAAATCTCATCCATTTTTTACTGGGAAGCAAAATCTCATAGATTCTGCAGGACGGATTGAAAAATATAATAAAAAATATAATATTAAATCTGACAAATAATTTTTAACTGGATAGATCATTAGCGATCTAATGTTATTATATAATGAAAAAGTTTTTTACTAATCAGATTATAATGTTATTATCTAAATCCTCCATTCTTGTGGGTGGACAGGCTGTCATTGAAGGAGTAATGATGAGAGTCCCAGGGTATATTTCTACTGCTGTTAGAAATCCAGAGGGAAAAATTGTTACCAATAGACAAGAATTTAATACTCTAGTTAAAAAATATAAATCCCTCAATTTTCCGATTATAAGAGGCGCTATTAGTCTTTTTGAAGCCATGAAAATAGGCTTTGGTACACTTCAGTGGTCTGCTGATATTTCATTTCCTGAAGACAAACAAAAACAAACTAAGTTCACACCTATATTTGACTGGCTGATGACCATCTTATCAATTGCCTTTGCTTTATCTTTATTTATTTTGTTGCCGCTGGGATTAACATCCTGGATATCCAACGCTGATCAGAATCCCATGTTGTATAATATAATTGCGGGTGCTATTCGAATTTCTATATTTCTTATTTATTTATTTCTTATATCAAAAACTAAAGATGCAAAACGTCTTTTTGAGTATCATGGGGCTGAACACAAGGTGGTGTATACATTTGAGCATGGAGATGATCTAACTGTTGAAAACAGCAATCGCTATCCAACTCAGCATCCAAGATGTGGTACAAGCTTCATGTTTATTGTGATGTTTGTAGCAATACTGACCTTTATGGTTATTGATACTCTGTTTATTGAAGTGTTTGGTAGTATTACCCTAATTAATAGATTATTTATGCATATTCTCTTTATTCCACTAGTTTCAGGAATAGGATATGAATTTTTAAAATTTTCATCTAATCATCAGAATAATATCATTTTTAAATATCTTATCAAGCCGGGTCTATGGCTTCAGAATATAACGACCAGCCCACCTGATGATACTCAACTAGAGGTTGCCTTAGAGGCGCTTACCAGTGCATTTGGTGATACTTTAGATCAGTATAGAGGCAAGGAACATGTTGCCGATGCAATAGGATGATTGAAAAATTACAATCAATCATTGCCACTCATAATGAATTATCTGATTCCCTATCAGACCCTAATATAATATCCAATCCAAAGAAGTTTGCAAAAATTGCAAAAGAGCATAATGCACTTACAGAAATTGTGAAAAAAGCAAAAATTTATATTGATGTATCCAGCCAATTAGAGTCAGCAGAAGAAATGCTTGATAGCGATGACGATGAGCTTATCTTATTAGCAAAAGAGGAAGTTTCTACACTCAAAGATCAGATTGTCAATTTAGAAAAAGAATTAAAAATATTGCTTATCCCAAAAGACCCCAATGATAGCAATAACACTATACTAGAGATAAGAAGCGGGACTGGTGGAGATGAGGCAGCTCTTTTTGCGGGTGATTTAATGCGAATGTATATTCGATATGTTGAACGTCAAAATTGGAAAAGTGAGATTATGACGCTTCACGATAATGAAGGCGGAGGAATTAAAGAGGCTATCATTAGCATCAAAGGCAAAGGAGCCTATGGTAATATGAAATTTGAGAGTGGAGTACACAGGGTTCAGAGAGTACCCGAGACTGAATCTAGTGGCCGCGTTCATACAAGCGCTGCAACAGTCGCGGTATTACCTGAAATTGAAGATATTGATATGGACATCAAGGACTCTGATATCAAAATTGATACCTACAGAGCATCAGGAGCTGGTGGACAGCATGTAAATAAAACTGAATCTGCAATTCGAGTAACACATCTTCCGACAGGGGTGGTAGTTACCTGTCAGGATGAATCTTCTCAGCATAAAAATAAAGACAAAGCACTGAAGGTTCTTCGGAGCAAAATATATGAAATTCAAGAGGCAGAACGGAATAAAGAACGAGCAGACCAGAGAAAATCCATGGTTTCAACCGGTGATCGTAGCGCAAAAATACGTACCTACAATTTTCCTCAGGGTCGAATGACAGATCATAGGATTAATTTAACTCTTTATAAATTAAATGATATTATGGATGGTGATTTAAGCGAAACTTTTGAGTCTCTAAAAATTGAAAATCAAAAACTATTGATGAGCGATGCATAATTTTAATACACTAGACAGCCTATTGATATTTGGGGAGGAACATCTCCAATCTCATAATATTGAGAATTATAAACAAGAGTCACTATGGCTATTACTACATGCTATCGATCAAAATTCATCTTGGTTTCTAGCTCATAAAACAACCAAACCCAGTTCTAGTGATATTAATTATTATTTAGAGTTGATATATCAGCGCTCTGATCATATGCCTCTGCAGCTCGTTATGGGGAAAGCAACGTTTTATGGTCGGGATTTTTCTATATTTCCTAATGTGTTTATTCCTAGGCAGGATACAGAAATTCTTATTGATGTATGTAAAAAAAAAATTTCAATACAGCCATTGATATATGCTCAGGTTCAGGCTGCATAGCGATTACGCTTGCATTGGAAGTTCCATCCGCTAGTATCGATGCGGTTGAGGTCGCTGATACTGCTATTGAGAATATCAACATGAACACCAACTATTTTCATTGCAATAACAATATCAATATTATTGCTTCAGATATACTCAAAATTACTCCCAATCAATCCTATGACCTGATTGTATCTAATCCACCATATATTCATAAAGACAAGATAGCGTCATTGCCTCCATCCGTTCAGCATTATGATCCAGAAAATGCGCTTACTGACGGTGGTGATGGCCTTACATTTTATCGTCGAATTTTTGATTTATCTGATGACATACTCAATGATGGAGGGAGAATTATTTTAGAATTTGATTCAAAGGAACAAAGTCAAGACATTATTAATATTTTTTCTGGATTTCAATATACTATTTATAATGATTTTTCTGATAATCCCAGAGCCATTGAATTGATAAGATGAAAATTTCCAATTTTATTTTATTAGCTCGTCCAATTAATCTATTTATAGCAATGATGAGTGTCTTTATTATGACATTTATTATTGATGACATTAATTGGGTATTTCTCTCGCTTGCATGTTCCGTATTATTGTGCTACATGTCAGCGGCCAACATTTTAAATGATCTTATTGATATCAAGGCAGATCGCATTAATAAGCCGAGCAGAATATTAGTTCAGCACTATGTCAATCGTCAAGCAATGATCGTGCTTATTATAATATTATTTATTATTGGTACGGTTTGCGCATCATATCTGCCTATAGAGGCCATGCAAATCGCTCTGTTTGTTGCGTTGCCCGGCATACTGCTATATGAATTTATTTTAAAGCGTATTCCCCTGCTTGGAAATATTATTATATCATTATTAGTGGGCATTGTTTTTGTGTTTGTAGCCTACAGTCTAAATTCCCATGTTTATGATGCATTTAAAATTATGCTTTTGGCATTTTCATTAAATTTAATTCGAGAGATTGTCAAAGATATACAAGATATAGAGGGCGACCAAGCAAGTGGCCTGAACACCCTTCCTATTGCCATCGGAGTTTCTAGAACTACAACGTTGATAAAATGTTTTGCCTGCCTATTTATTGTCATGTCATTTTTACCTATGTATACATATCTGTATTCATGGCAATATATTCCATTAATGGTTTTTTTAATTCATCTTCCATTATTGTATATTATCATTGGATTAAGGGATGATATAACGCCAAAAGAGTGCGCCAAGTTTTCCAAACTTTTAAAATTAATGATAATAAATGGGATTGTAGTTATTTTAATATCTGCAAAATAGATCATGTCAGAATTTGTTCACTTACATAACCATACCGACTATTCATTGTTAGATGCAGCTCAGTCTATCGATATGATGTGTGATAGGCTTACCGATATCAATATGGATAGCATTGCCGTTACTGAGCATGGAAATTTATTTTCTATGATTCCATTTTATAAACAAGCCAAGAAAAATGGCATTAAACCTATCATGGGATGCGAGGTCTATGTTGCGACCGGCAATCATAAAGATAGGCATATTGATAAAAATGCAAAGAAATGGAATTATCATCACTTACTACTACTGGTTCAAAATGATACGGGGTTAAAAAATCTTATCAAGTTGGTCTCAATTGGATTTTTAAGTGGGTTTTATTATAAGCCACGAGTTGATAAGGAACTTATTAAAGAGTATAACGAGGGGCTGATTTGCACTAGTGGCTGTTTAGCTGGTGAAGTTAATTACTATGCGAGTATCGATGACTATGATAATGCAAAGCGTGCAGCATTAGACTATAAAGATATATTTGGAGATCGATTTTTTTTAGAAATTCAAAATCATGGAATTAAAGAAGAATTAAAGTCGCATAAAATTTTATCAAAATTATCCACAGATCTTAATATTCCGCTGGTTGCAACTAATGATAATCACTATGCATTTGAAGAACATTCAGAGTCACACGATATTTTATTCTGCTGTGGAATGGGCAAAGAGCTTTCCGACTCCAATCGATTAAGATATGAACCACGACAATTTTATATTAAAACCCAAGATGAGATGCACAAAATATTTAAAAATTATCCGGGGGCTATTGAAAATACATGTAAGATATCAGAGATGTGTAACGCTGAGATTAGTATGGGTAGCTATCATCTGCCGATGTTTCCAATCCCGGGTATTGATGGTGAGAGCAATCCAGATGAGTATCTTCGCAACCTGTGTATCAATGGACTCAAAGATCGATATAACGAGATTACCCCCACCATACAAAAGAGACTTGATTATGAACTTGATATTATAAAAACAATGGGCTTTGCAGGATATTTTCTTATTACCCAAGATTTTGTTAATTATGCTAAGGAGAATCATATCCCCGTTGGTCCCGGAAGGGGATCTGCTGTGGGATCCATTGTTTCCTATGCCTCTGGAATTACAGATTTAGATCCATTTAAATAAAATTTGTTATTTGAACGTTTTTTAAATCCAGATAGAATCTCAATGCCAGATATTGATATTGATTTTTGCGTTGAAGGACGAGAGCGGGTTATTGATTATATCAAATCCAAGTATGGGAAAACATCCGTTGCTCAGATCATCACTTTTGGTACAATGAAAGCCAAGTCATCTATTCGTGATGTGGGGAGAGTGATGGGTATGCCTTATGGTCAGGTAGATAATATTGCAAAAATGATACCCAATGATCCTAAAATGACGATTGACAAGGCGATGAAGCTTAATAAAGATCTTAAAAGCACATACGATGACAATGATACAGTCCGCTCACTGATTGACCACTCTAAAGTTCTTGAGGGGATGAACAGGCATGCATCTACACATGCAGCTGGAATTGTTATTGCTCCTGGGCCACTTACCGATTATGTCCCACTATATAAGAATCCATCAACCAATGATATTACCACTCAAGCTGACATGAAATCAGTGGAGGATTTAGGGCTTTTAAAAATGGATTTTCTTGGCTTAAGAAATTTAACAGTGATTGATAAAACCCTAAAAATCATCAAACGGCGACACAATAAAGAAATTGATATTCGTTCTATAGATTTGTCTGACTCTAAAGTAT
Organism: uncultured bacterium; assembly: GCA_964532515.1. Taxonomy (GTDB): domain Bacteria; phylum Fidelibacterota; class Marinisomatia; order SCGC-AAA003-L08; family D37C17; genus TMED161. Next base: position 11,582 of record CAZHKH010000011.1, on the reverse strand, counting down.
TCAAACTTTTTTCCAGAGGACAGACAGTGGGAATTTTCCAATTTGAATCCTCTGGGATGCAAGAGCATCTTAAGAGTCTGCAGCCAGAGGCCTTTGAAGATTTAATAGTTATGAACTCAATGTACAGGCCTGGCCCTATGGGTAATATTCCCGAGTATATTAAGCGCAAGCATGGGGAGTCCGAAATCAGATATCTTCATCCCTCACTTGAAGAGATACTTAAAGAGTCCTGTGGCATTATTGTATATCAAGAACAGGTAATGCAAATAGCAAATAAAATTGGTGGTTTTACTCTTGCACAATCTGATCTTATGAGAAAGGCGATGGGTAAAAAGAAAAAGCGACTGATGGCAGGATTTAAAACTGATTTTGTCAATGGAGCAAAATCAAATCAAATTAATGAAAAAACCGCCATTGAAATTTTTGAGTTACTTGAAAAGTTTGCAGAGTATGGATTTAACAAAAGTCATTCTGCCGCATACGCTTTAATTGCCTATCAGACAGCATGGCTAAAAACCTACTATCCAGCAGAGTACTATGCCGCCAATTTATCATCAGATATTAATGATACCGATAAAGTAGTTAAGCTGATTGATGATGCCAAGAGCTTAGATGTAAAGGTACTTGCACCAGATGTTAAAATGTCCTACCCAGATTTTCGTGTTATCGATGATCAAACTATTTCCTATGGTTTAGCAGCCATAAAAAATGTTGGATATAAGGCCGCTGAAGATATTGCCAAATCAAGAGATGAGCATAATTATAGCACAATATTTGACCTATGTAAAATTGATTCGACAGCTGTTAATAAAAAAACACTAGAGAGTCTGATTTTATCTGGGGCATGCGATGAACTAGATGGGCACCGTGCCCAACAATTTGAATCGATTGATAAGGTGGTACATTTTGGACAGCTTTATAATAAACAAATTAACAAAAATCAGGAATCATTATTTGGGGGAGATGGAGTAGAGATTGATATCCCTACCCCTGCGCTCACTGATGCAGAGGAGTGGAGTAGCGATGAATGCCTATCACGAGAGAAAGAACTCATCGGGTTTTATCTTTCAGGAAATCCGCTTGAGCCATATGAAATGGACTTAAAAGATTTTGAGATTTCATCTGTTAAGGGCAAAGATTCTGAACTTCGATTAGGCGGGCTCATATCATCTAGCAAGTTACTATTTGACAAAAGAAACAATCAGTGGGCCATCATAACGCTCGAAAGAATGTCATCCAAGGCAGAAATTTTTATTTTTAGTGATCTATACAACCAGGTGAAGGATCTTATCCATGAGAACAGTCTAATTTTTGTCAGTGGAAAACTTTCAAATCGTCAGAGTGAATACGATGATGTATTGAAAATAATAGCTGATGATATCATTGATATAAAGCGTGTCCGAGACAAATTAAGTCGGCACATCAATGTCAAGCTTAGCTATAATCAAGGAAATAAAGATATTTTATCTAAAATTCATTCGATCGCACATTCCAACAAAGGACACTGTCGATTTGTTCTTAACATTGAATCATCAACAGGGTATATCCAGCGCATGGTATCTAATGATCTAAATGTGAGTTCAAGTCTAGAACTAATTAATCAGTTGCGAGCATTGTTAGGCGATGACAATGTATGGATTGATAGTTGATTGCTGTCATCCAGAGAGTTAAATCATGCGAAGTGAGCATTGGCGGAGAGGTTACCAGCAGCATAAACCATGGAGCCCTAGTCTTTCTTGGAATTGAAAATGATGATGATGAAAATGATATTAAATATATTGCTCACAAAATAATTAAAATGCGTATCTTTAGCGACAGTCACAAGCGCATGAATTTTTCTGTTTGTGATGTTGATGGAAGTGTGATGGTTGTGAGCCAGTTTACGTTGTGCGGAGACGTTAAAAAGGGAAATCGACCCAGCTATATCAATGCGATGGATGCTGAATTGGCAAAAGGGGTATACGATTCATTTGTTGACTATATAAAGACATGTTACCCAAAAATTAAAAGTGGAACATTTCAAGCGGATATGGATATTAATTTAGTAAATGATGGACCCGTGACCCTTATTATAAGGAGTACAGATTGAGTAAAATTAGAGTGGTAATGGCAAAGCCTGGTCTCGATGGCCATGATCGCGGCATTAAAATACTAGCGCGCGCGTTTCGTGATCATGGAATGGAGGTGATTTATCTTGGGCTCCGACAGACACCCGATATGATAGTGTCTGCAGCATTACAAGAAAATGCCGATGTCATTGCACTATCTATACTCAGTGGTGCTCATATGACGATATTTACAAAGGTAAAAGATTTAATGGATGAACATAAAATGAATGGTGTTCTGTTAACGGGCGGAGGGATCATCCCGCAGGAAGATATGGATGAGCTTCGCGCTTATGGCGTTGGAGAATTATTCGGCCCCGGGACCCCGGTGAATGAAACAATTGACTATATTAATGACTGGTTTCAAAAGAATAGAAAGGATAGCAATGAATAAAGATAATCTTGAAAAAATATTTAATGATGATTTAGGGTCATCTTATTTTCCAGAGTTGGCAGAGGTATATATTAAGGATGGAGACTATGCTCGAGCAAAAAAGGTGTGCAATATAGGTTTGCTACTAAACCCAAGTAATAATGATGGAAAATTCATACTTGCTAAAATTGAAATGATTAAGGGCAATGGGAAGGTTGCAGAAACACTTTTAAAAGAGGTATTGTCCGATGATAGTTTGTATATCAATGCAATGAGGTTGTTGGTGATGCACTATAATTCTAAATCTATCAAACAAGTGGAGATGATACGGCTGGTTCATCAAATATTAGACTTGCTTCCCAATGATGAATTTGCAACCGAAATTCTTAAGGCATCCAAGAAAACTAAAAAACCCATTAAAAAATCAATTCGAAAACAAACAAAGAAGTCAGCATCTCCAAAAAAAACTACAAAGTCTAAAAAAGTTGCCCCGATACCAGAAAACAATAAAATTGATGTTGATCCCAAAATGGCGACCTTGACATTTGTTGATATTTTAATCAAACAAAAACAATACTCTCAGGCCAGCAATGTTCTAAAGATGGTAGCTAAAAACAAAGCCATTGCACGCACCAGCATCAAGCAGCGTGCGACAAAAATTAAAACTGAATTGGCTAAGGAGAATTAATGAGCATCTATCAAAAAAGGCTTGATAGCCTCAAAACCATTATGAAATCTAAGGGCTACAATGCATTTTATATTGCAAATATTACGAATATCAGATATTTAAGTGGCTTCACAGGGTCCTCTGGATTCCTTTTGGTGAGTGATAGTGGAGATCATTTTTTCTCCGATGGTCGATATACAGAACAGTCAAAGAATGAGGTGCACGACTATACCATACACATTACCACCAACCATCTCAAAATGATTGGCGAGGATAATCTTTTAGAGTCAGGATGGACCATGTGCTTTGAGGGCAACCATCTGTCCTACGACATGTATAATAAAATTAAAGATATCGGAGATATGGGAATAGAGATGGTTGCTGAAAATGATATCGTTGAAAATATTGCGGCGGTAAAAGATCAATCAGAGATTGATGCCCTGCAGACAGCAGTTGATATTACCGATAGAGTATTTGATTTAATACTCCCTGAAATTAAGGTTGGAGTGACAGAGAAACATATTGCAGCACGTATATCTTATTTATTTAAGCAAGAGGGTGGAGATGGTGATAGCTATGATCCCATCATTGCCAGCGGTGCCAACGGAGCACTGCCGCATGCGACACCCTCAGATAAAAAAGTTGAGAAAGGTGACTTTATTGTAATGGATTTTGGTGCTCTCTATAAGGGTTATCACGCGGACATGACACGCACGATTGTTGTGGGAGAGGCATCAGATCGTCACCACGAAATATATAACATTGTCTTAGAGTCACAGCTTGCGGGTATTGATGTTGCGCGTAGCGGAATTAAGTGCTCTGATCTGGATAAGGCCTGTCGCGATGTCATTGATGCCAAGGGATATGGAAAGCTTTTCATGCATTCAACTGGCCACGGTTTAGGCCTTGAGGTGCACACGATGCCCCGGATCACCTGGATGAATCATAATGCATTAGAAGAAAATAATGTAATTACCATCGAGCCGGGAATTTATATTGCTGGCTGGGGAGGCGTTCGTATTGAAGATGACTGTGTCATCCTGAAAGATGCATGTAGACCTATGAATGGCTCTACTAAAGAGCTTGTTGTGGTAGACTGATTACCCCCTTTGATATATATAATCATCCTCAGATATATGATGACCAGTACTGGTGGAAGAAGGATGATATTGAATTCTATAAACGTATTATACCCTCAGAGTCCTCTGTCCTAGAAATAGGAGCTGGGACCGGGCGTCTAGCGATGCCACTTCTTCGTTCCAATATTGATTACCATGGACTTGATTTGTCGGATGTGCTCTGTGAGTATGCAAGGGAAAAAATATCAGGGTACGATACTAAAGAACGATTTTTTACAGGGGACATGCGATCCTTTGATCTTGATATGCAGTTTGATTGCATTTTTATTGCATTTAATTCATTTCTACACATTCTAAGCGATGAGGATGCAATGGCCAGCTTCAGGTGTATCCGCAATCACCTCAGGCCTGGTGGACAGTTTGTTCTAGATATTTTATTCCCGAACCCTCATTTTTTATATAGGGAGCCACAAGACCAAGAGATACCCGTGATGGACTTTAAAGACTCTGCAACTGGTGAACTTATTGAGATATTTGAGCGATGTGAGTATGATAATGCGACTGAGATATGTGACTTGAAGTGGGAGTACAGAGGGAAGAATAGCGCAAATCCTAGTCGTGTGTTTGAGTATCAAATGAGAATGTACTACCCCGATACCATGAATCGCCTCTTAATTGATGCCGGCTTTACGATTAACGATCGGCTTGGAGATTACGATGGGGGACGATTTAATGAGCACAGCGCGCTCCAAGTATATATTTGCCAATAAATATGTATTATACAAATAAAATTAAATCAATATTATTTGATATGGATGGAACGGTTTTGGAGTCTGAGGGGCTGTTTGCCCGCGCTGAGCACCGATTGCTGAAGCGCCATGGTGTGGAGGTTGATATCCAGGAGCTCAATGATTTTAGAGGAATGAGTGAGGATGAATTCTATCCTCGATTTATACAACGCTATCACCTCTCTCAAGATATAGATACGCTAAAGGCTCAGCTCAAGGAAATGCTATTTTCAATCTTTAAAACTGATCTTTGTTATGTAGATGGATTCCGTGATTTTTATGATACACAGGTTCGTTTGTCAAATAGAAGCACGGCACTTGTGACCAACACATCCATTGATATTGTCCAGGAGGTTAGAAGCTGCATTGATATTGATAGTTATTTCCAAAATATTATTACTTCAAGTGATGTAAGCGCTCCAAAGCCCTCTCCAGTACCATATCATCAGGCAATGTCTCTGCTTGAGGTTCATGCTGAGCAGACGCTGATTATTGAAGACTCTTCCTCGGGACTTCGATCCGCTGTAGATAGTGGGGCGATGGTTGTTGGCCTCACCAGCACGCTTTCCAAACAACAGATTCACCAGATTCATGATTCGATTATTGTATGTGATGGCTACCCCGAAATAAGGAATTTCTTGGAATCAAATAAATAATCTTGTATTATACAAGTAATGGTCACTGAATATTTACATTCCTTCGTATCCCACATGAATGTGATAGTGAGACAGATTGCTAGTAAAAATAAGCTCTCTCTCTCTCAATACTTTGCGCTGACCAACATATCCTCATCAGGAATATCGATGTCTGAGCTCTCGAGTATACTGGGGGTAGATAACAGCACCCTCACGCGAAACATAAACATACTGATTAACCGTGAGCTTGTGATCAAGGAAAAATCAGATTATGATGCACGTGGCTACACCATTAGCCTCAGCTCTAAAGGTGAGAGTGTGATGAATAGACTTGAAGGCCAGATGGAGCATACCCTGAACACATTTATTGATGGAGTTGACCCTGAGTCGAAACAAACTTTCATTGATGTTCTTGAGCGTTTAAATTGGAAGGCAAGTTGCTACATTAATGAACTTTAATCTAATGACTAAAAGAGTGGTGAGTTGGTATGATGCAACAAAGCGCCCGATGCCCTGGAGAGATGAGCGTGATCCCTATAAAATCTGGTTATCTGAGATTATGCTTCAACAGACTCAAGTTACCACGGTGATTGATTACTATCATCGGTGGTTGAAGCGATTTCCTCGCATCGAGGATGTGGCCAGCGCATCTCTTGATGAGGTGCTTAAATATTGGGAGGGGCTTGGCTACTATTCACGGGCACGCAATTTCCATGAATCATGTCAGCACATTATCGATAATGGAGGCGACATTCCCCATGGAGTGGAGGCCTTTCAGGCACTCAAAGGAGTGGGGCCGTATATTGCGGCTGCGGTTCAGTCTATTGCATTTAATGTTCCGGCATCTGTAGTGGATGGGAATATAAACCGAGTCGCATCACGAGTGAATGCATTTAGCAAGCCAGCACTTCAAAACAAGAAGGAGATTCAGGCATTTATGGATCAGATCCTTGATACAAAACGCCCCGGCGACTTTAATCAGGCGATGATGGATCTGGGACGCTACATATGTAAGCCACAGAACCCACTGTGTGATGAGTGCCCGCTACAGAGATCATGTATCGCCTATAGAAATAATCAGCAATCAATGTACCCCACAAAGGTGGAAAAGAAACCCCGTCCACACTATGATGTGGCCGTAGGGATTATATGCGATGGATCTAAACTTCTAATTACCAAACGCAAGCAGGATGGACTGCTTGGAGGGCTATGGGAATTTCCTGGTGGAAAAATGAAGAAAAAAGAGAGCGCACTCAAGGCAATCAGACGTGAAATTAAAGAGGAACTATCAATCAAGATAAAAACAAAAAAAATAATAGCGCAGGTCGATCACCACTACTCTCATTTTTCAGTTACCATCAACGCTATACACTGTTTATATGATGGCGGGGCTATCCAGCTCAATGGACCCACAGACTATAAATGGATTGATCCACCCAAACTATCTCTGTATGCCTTTCCAAAGGCCAGCACCAAACTCTTTAAATCGATTGAGGCCATTACGTGATACGCACACTGATTAGCATTCCTATTTATATAATTGCACTGTGTACCTTTGTAGTGGCGGGCGTTCTATTTATTATATTTTCATTTATTCTTCCCCCTAGGCTTATGTATAAAACATCCCGAATGGTATGCTGGGTTTCGCTTAAAAGTTTTTTTATTCGGACCAAGATTGTTGGGGATGCACCTCCACAGGGTCAGCATATATATATGTTTAATCATTCTAGCTTTGTAGATGTATTTTTATTTGCATCTTTAATGAAAGGCCCGGTCACTGCGGTGATAGCCAAAGAGAATTATAGCATCCCAATTTGGGGATCGATGCTTAAACGGTTTAATGGAATCCCCATTGAACGAAAGAACAAAGAGTCGGCCATCCAGAGCATTGAGCGTGCGCAGGAAATGCTTTCGATGGGATACGATGTGGTGATTCTCCCCGAGGGGACACGTACCATCACGGGTCACCTAAAAAGATTTAAGAAGGGTGGATTTCATATGGCCTACAACACCAACGCACCCATTGTTCCGGTTGGGTGTGTCGGGGCATTTGAATTTAAACCAAAAAATCGTTGGACGCTTTCTCCCCGCACCATTACCCTGAGGTATGGGACGCCAACCGATCCGTCCACCTACGAGGCACTGGGAGTCAATGGACTCTTATCTCAAGTTGAGCAGGATATTAAACACCTAACAAACAGGAAATTTGAAGATGAAGTATAATACCGTTGTCATTACAGGGAGCAATGGCGCAACCGCCAGAGAGCTCATTCGATATTTTTCTACCATTTCTACTCACGTAGTGGGAATCACGCGACATTCAAAAGAAAAATTTGTTGAAAACAATGTTGATATCCTCACTGCCGACATGAAAAATCGTCAGGAGGCAAATTCCATTTCACAAGAGATTGTGAACAGATATCAGAGAATTGATGTGTGGATTAATTGTATTGGTGGATTTGATATGGGGCCCAGCATAAAGGACGATCATGAGAATTGGGAGAGGATGCACAATATTAATTTTTTAACATGCCTATATGGTTCACAGGCAGCGCTGCTACACATGACAAATCAAAATAATGGACAGATTATTAACATCGGTTCACAGGCAGCTCTTGAGGGGTTTCCCAATGCTGCCGCCTATTTGGTGAGCAAGTCATCGGTTCACATGCTCACTCGACTCATTGCCCTGGAAAATACCGATAATAATATTAGAGTCAACGCGGTTCTCCCTGGTATCATTGATACAAAGGCAAATAGAGATGCGATGCCCAATGAAGATTTTAGCGCCTGGCAGACCCCACTTCACATTGCCAAAACGATTGAACGCACCATCGATTCAAATGAGAGCGGCATGCTGGTGAGCGTCGACAACTAGGTGGTATTTTATAGAATGATTCACTAACTTAATGACAGGATGAAAATTAATAATATATTTATATCGATGGCCATACTATCTGGCCTACTATTTTCTGTGGATCTTGTGGTGGAGCCCTATTTGCAGGATGCCACACCCACATCAATGACAATTCTATGGGAAACCGACTCTGCATCCGAGAGCATTGTAGAGTGGGGGCTTGCTGTATTTTTAACAGAGAGCACATCTGGGTATTCATTTACTAACTATGGTAACTATACAATTCATACAGTGGAGCTCACAGACCTGACTCCCAACACCCGGTACTACTACAGGGTAGTTGTAGGCAACTACGAATCATATTCAGATGTATATGATTTTATTACACCACCGGAGCCCTCATCCGAGGCCTCCTTCCGAATTGTGGCGATGAGTGATATGCAGCGTGACAACTCCAATCCCAATAAATTTAATGAGGTGATTCACGATGGAGTGATTGACTATCTTTCCGATGAGTACAGCGATGATTTAGCCGCGGAGCTGGCGATGGTTTTGATCACCGGCGACCTTGTGGACAATGGAAATTCCTATTATCAGTGGCAAAATCATTTTTTTTACCCAGCAGCAGACCTGCTATCGCATGTTCCATCCTATCCGGTATTTGGAAATCATGAGCAGGACAGCGATTACTTTATCAAATATTTTCATCTTCCAGATAATGGAACGCCTGGCTATGAAGAGCACTGGTACTACACCGATTACTCTAATCTTCGTGTAATTGGCCTTGACTCCAATGGCGGCTACCAGGTGCAGGCGCAGCTTGACTGGCTTGAGGGAGTTTTGCAGGATGCGTGCACTAACGATAACATCGATTTTGTATTTGCACATCTCCACCATCCATTTAAATCGGAGCTATGGACCCCGGGGAACACCAACTACACAGGCAGCGTTATTGAGCGTATGGAAAGTTTTTCTGATGAGTGTGGGAAGCCGAGCATCCACTTCTTCGGTCATACCCACGGATACTCTAGAGGGCAATCATTGGACCACAATCATCTGTGGGTGAATGTTGCCACCGCTGGAGGAGCAATTGATAACTGGGGAGAGTATCCCCAGGCTGATTACGATGAGTTTACGGTCAGTCAGGATGAGTGGGGATTTGTGGTGGTAGATGTAGAGGCAGGCGCCGAACCGCAGTTTGTACTCAAGCGAATCAGCAGAGGCAATGAAGCAAACTACATGGATAATGAGCTACGCGACCAGGTGGTCATTCGTTTTAATAACACGCCACCTAATCAGCCAACAGGCCTATCACCAAGCGGTGATCAAGATCCAGATTTGGTGGTCTTAACCGCTGATGATTTTATTGATATTGATGGGGACAGTCCCATGGCAGCGCAGTGGAATGTATATCAGGATTGCGATGTGTCATCGATGCCCGCGATGAGTGAGTTTGTAAATATGGAAAACTGGTACTACAACGAGAATACACAGGAATCGGTTGAACTCACAACTCTGGCGATTTCAGGGCTCAGCGGCAATAGTGCATACTGCTGGAGCGTTCGGTATCGCGATACCAGCCTTGGCTGGAGCGAGTGGTCAGAGCCACTATCTTTTGAGACAGGTGAATCGGCATTCTCTGAGAATCTGTTAATGAATCCAGGCGCAGAGCAAGGAACCTTTGGCTGGATTGTAACAGAGGGATACATGGAGTCACTTGAGGCGTATGTGTGTGATGGCATCGAGCCCCATAGCGGGGATTACTATTTTATTGTAGGAGCACTGTGTAATACCGTGAGCTATTCTGAGGCGTATCAGGAGGTAGATATTTCTGATTACTCTGATTGCGTTGATGAGGGGTTGGCCTATGTAAGCTACGGTGGATATCTATCAGACTGGGGAGGCGATGATCATCCAGAGATGAAGATTGCATTTATGGATGCAGATGGAAATCAAATATCAGAGAGTGAAACGGTTGGAACCTTTAATGCGTCCTGGACACTGTTCTCGCTTCAGGATCCCATTCCAGAGGGCGCCCACTCCATTCAGATGATTTTAATGGGGACACGCTACGCGGGAGATGATAATGACAGCTACTTTGATGATTTATTTGTCAGAGTGTGGCAGGATCCAATGTGCGCAGGGCTCATGGGAGATCTCAATGATGATAGCGTCATCAATATACTTGATGTGATTATGATGAGTAATATTATACTAGATGGCGGCGAGTACCCAGAGACCGGAGACATGAATGGTGATGGTGGCATTGATATACTTGATGTGATTCTTTTGGTTAATATTATCCTGAATGGCGGATAATCTACTTCTTGTCATCAAATAATTTTTTATAGTCCCCGAGTCCCTCTTTATCCAAGTCTTCATACTTTACAAATCGAAGCGACGCTGAATTAATGCAGTATCTCATTCCCGTTGGATTGGGTCCATCGTTAAACAGGTGCCCCAGATGCGCGTTTGATGATGTGGATTTCAGTTCTGTTCGTTGATACCCCAGATCATAGTCATCACTTTCCTTTACCACATCATCCTCAATAATATCATAGAACGATGGCCAGCCTGTTCCAGAATCATATTTATGAACTGAGCAGAATAGTGGCTTTCCAGATACAATATCCACATAGATTCCATCTTCTTTATTGTTCCAGTACTCATTTTCAAAAGGCGGCTCTGTTGAGCAGTTCTGCGTAACATCATACTGAAGTTTGGTTAGCTTCTCTTTCAATGGACATCTCTCCTTTGTTGTATTATTTCAGCAGCATAATTTTTTGGGTATCACTAAATCCATTCGCGCTAATTTTCACAATATACACTCCACTGGCCTGGCCTGTTGCGTTCCATCTGGTGGCGTGGTATCCAGGTTGCATGGAGCCGTGAACAAGCTGCGCAACCTCCATGCCCTTGATATCATAGATGGTTATATTCACCCACGATACCTCTGGAATCGAGTACTCGATGGTGGTGCTTGGATTAAATGGAGTTGGATAGACCCTGCTCAGGCTATACTCCTCTGGAATCTCGGGTGCGATATTCGCACTCTCCACTATAAATATTCCGTTATTT
>CAZHKH010000010.1:0-25827 GCA_964532515.1 uncultured bacterium | reverse complement strand
TGATAGATTTATCAATAGATTCAATCAACGATAATGTGGAGATTGATGATAATGGCCAATTTCAAGTTAATATAGAAATTTTTAAGGGAAAATCAGGAAAAAAAGAAAGTTTTAGATTAGGGATACCTCTATTAGGTGCAATTCCATTAGATCCAGATTTATCGTTGCTATCTGATATTGGAAAACCCTATGTATTTGAATTTCCAGATTCTTCTATAGGTAGAATATTTACAGATATTTCAAAAAAAATGATTAAAATAATTAAAAACAAATAAAGATATATAACGTATAAAATATATAATGTCAAAATACCCTAATCATATTGCAATAATTATGGATGGAAATGGAAGGTGGGCTAAACAAAAGAATAAACCACGAATATTTGGTCATAAGATTGGTGTCAAAAGAGTTAGAGAAGTAGTAGAATTTTGCAGAAATAATGAAGATATAAATATTTTAACGTTATATACCTTCTCTTCAGAAAACTGGATGCGACCTAAATTAGAAATAAAGGGTTTGATGACTTTAATTAAAACAACGATAGATAGTCAAATTAAGGATTTAATAAAGAATGGAATAAGGATACAAATTATAGGAGAAATTTCATCTTTACCTAAATCTGTTTTAAATAAACTCAATGAATCAATGGAATTGACAAAAGATAATAATAAATTAATACTAAATCTTGCAATAAACTATGGCTCAAGAAGTGAAATAATTAACGCCATTAAAATTATTTCAAGAGAAGTAGTAAATAAAAATATTAATCTTGATGATATCAACGAAAATTTACTTAATCAAAAGCTATATACGTATCCATCACCATCTCCAGATTTATTAATTAGAACTGGAGGAGAATTTAGATTAAGTAACTTTTTATTATGGCAGCTAGCATATTCTGAGATTATTATAAATAAAAAATATTGGCCTGATTATAAAACATCTGATTTAGAGCTTGATATAAAAGAATATACTTTTAGAGAAAGAAGGTTTGGGAAAATAAGTGAGCAAATTAATTAATAAAATAATACTATTTACATTTTTATTTATTTCTTTACTATTTACTCAGAGTGTCTCTACTCAAATTAATAGAGTGAAAATTGAGGGAAATAAAAGATTATCGATTGATGATATCATTAGAATTTCCAATATTTATCCTGGAATGGAAATAAAATCAGATGAAATTCAGCAAGGGATAAGTAGGCTATGGAATTTAAATAGATTCAATGATATTAAGATAATATTAGATAACGAAAGTTATGAAGGAATAGATATTATTATTCAATTAGATGAAGCAGATATCCTCAATAATTTTATTGTATCTGGAAATAAAAAAATTAATAGTAATAAAATAAAAGAAATTATAGATCTAGAAAAAGGACAAATTTTAACAAATAAAAATATATTTGATTCAAAATTAAGAGTTATCAATGAATATAAGAACAAAGGCTATCATAATATTGAAATAATTGAGAGTATAGAAAATTCTGAGCTTGATTATGCTTCTAATTTATCATTTAAAATTATTGAGGGAAATAAGCTAAAAATAAGTCAAGTAATTATAAGTGGAAATAGCCACAAGAATAAAGACTGGGCATGGTATTTACCTTGGGAGAGAAAATTTCATTCTTTTTCTGAACAAAAAATAAAAAGAATTTTTAAAAAAAATAAAGAGTGGAAATGGTATTTCCCATGGAGAGGAAAATATGATGAAGGTGAGATTCAATCTGATAAATTATTAGTAACGACATTCTATCAAAATAAAGGATTTAAGGATTTTTACTTTATTGATCATTCTGTTGAGTTTAATGATGAGACAATTAAATTACTTTATAATATTCATGAAGGACCAAGATACTACCATAGAGATGTAGAGTGGTATGGAAATAGTTTAATCAATGATTCTTTATTAACACAGGCATTAAATATTAATAAAGGAGATGTCTATAGCTTAGAAAAATTTAATATTTCCCTATTTCAGAACATATCACCACTATATATGGATAAAGGGTATTTGAATTTCAACATTAATCACAATTTTAATTATATTCAGAATGATTCGATAGATGTCATATTTAATATTATCGAAAATAATATTGTAAAAGTTCGAAAAATTATTATTAAGGGTAATCATAAAACTTATGAGAGCGTTATAAGAAGAGAGGTTGATATATACCCTGGAGATATTTTTAATAGAACAAAATTTATAGATGTTAGGACTAGAATTATGCTATTAAATTTATTCGAGAATGTAATCCCTGACATAATGCCAATAGATGAAGATGAAGTTGATTTAATAATTGAAGTAACAGAAAAAGGTGTAGGTCAAGCTAATTTTACAATGGGTTGGAATAGAGTTCAAGGGTTTAATGGGGGAGGAGGTTTTCAACTTCCTAATTTTTTAGGTAGGGGACAAACAATCTCATTAAGTTACAATAGAGGGCTAAGCAATAGTACTACATATAATACTTCAACTACAAATTCCAGTAATAGTGTTGCACAAAGTTTTTCAATTAGTTTCTTTGAACCAGCATTATATGATACTCCAAATATGATTGGAGCATCATATAGTTACTATGGAACTCCGAGCAATAGGACTATTTCAGGTTTAGATGTGAACAGTAGCTCAATTTCAATTTCTTTTGGAAAAAGAAAATTAAATTGGCCAGATAATAAATTTAAAGTTACCTGGGCTTTCACTAAATCAATTAAAACATATTCAACAGAAGATCAGCAACGGTTATTTAATTCATTCCCATTTATTAATTCTAATGATATAGACTATATGGATAATCAATATGAATTTAAGTCTTCTGGTGTTTCTATATCTCAAGCTTTAAAAAGAAGAAGCTTGAATCATCCTGAATTTCCTACAGAAGGATCTGATTTTACATGGGATATAACTTATTCAGGAGGAGTGTTGGGTGGAAGAGAAGATTATATAAAAAATTCTTTATCATTTAAATTTTTTATTCCAATAAGTGAAAAAATAGCAATTGGTAATTTATTTAAATTTGGAAATATAGAAAGAACTTCAGATAATTCAATTATACCACCTCAAAGATATTTTGTTATGGGTGGAAGCGGAATTCCATATGGAGAAATGTTAAGGGGATACCCAGAGAACTCTATTGGGCCATATTATTATGAGAACAATTATCCAGTAGGAGGTAAATTATTATCAAGATATTCTATTGAAGCTAGACTTTTATTCTCTAGTAATCCTACTATCTATGGTTTTATATTTGCTGATGCTGGAAATGTTTGGTCCGGATATAACACAATTGATCCATATAATTTAAAGCGTTCTGCTGGATTTGGGATTAGATTGTTTATGCCAATGATTGGTTTAATTGGATATGATATTGGTTATGGTTTTGATCCATCTGGTTACGGTTCAGATAATACCCCTTGGGGTTGGGACCATCATTTAATTTTTGGTGCAGGTATTAATTAATTTAAAATAAAGAGGTTAACAAACATGAAAAGAAATAGTTTTATTTTATTATTTATAATTTTTATTGGGACATTAATGTCCAGCGATATAAAAATTGGATATATAGATTCTCAAAAAATATTAAGTGAACTTGAAGAAGTGAGAGAGGTTCAAATAGAATTAGAGAAGAAGCAAAGAGAATGGGAAAATGAGATGGAAATTTTAATTGTAAAAAGAGATAGCTTGTTTCAAGCTTACGAGCTACAAAAAGTTTTAATGAGTGCAGAAAGACGAGCTGAGAAAGAAAAAGAAATACAATTGATGGAGCAAAGAGTCCAACAATTTAATATGGAAAAATTTGGACCAAATGGAGGTGAAATATATAGAATTCAAAATCAATTATTTGCGCCAGTTCAAGCTAAAATTCAAGCTGCAATTGACAACGTTGCGGTAGCTGGTGGATATGATTTTATATTAGATGCTCAATCTGGTGGATTTGTTTTTGCAGAAGATAGATTCAATTTAACTCATGCAGTTTTAGATGAATTAAGAAAAAAATCAATTGAAAATCAGAATGACTAATTTTATTTGATTACTGCTTTAAAAATAGGAAAATTAGTTGATGGGAGTTTGAATGGTGATAAAAACCTTATTATAAAAGGGGCTTATGACTTAATCCCAGGCAAAAAATCTTGTATATCATTTTTAAATGATAGCCTAGGAGCTGAATTATTAGATACATCAAAATCAGATCTTATTGTTGTTTCAGATAAAATTAATTTCAACAAGACTAACAAATCAATATTAATTGTTAAAAATCCAAAAACCTCATTCTTTAAAATAGTTAAACATTTTTTTAATTTAGATATAAATAGAATTAAAAAAGGCATAGATAAAACTGCTAAAATTTCAGAAAATGTTGTTTTAGGCACTAATGTTAGTATAGGAAGCAATGTAATTATAGAGAGAAAATCAACAATAGAATCAGGAGTTTCTATTGGTGCAAATACTTATGTAGGAGAAAATACTGTTATTGGGAAGAATAGTATAATCCATCCTAATGTAACAATATATAATGATATTAAAATTGGTAAAAATGTAATAATTAATTCAGGTAGTATTTTAGGTGCAAGCGGATTTGGAATAATAGATGATAATGGAGAAATAATACAGGTTCCCCATGTAGGCACGGTTATTATAGAAGATGATGTTGTTATTGGAGCTGGATGTACAGTTGATAGGGCTACCATGAATAAAACCCATATAGGACAAGGAACAAAAATAGATGGACAGGTACATATTGCTCATAATGTAAAAATAGGTAATAACTGTATAATAGCTGGGCAATCTGCTATTGGAGGTAGTTCTCAATTAGGTAATAATGTGATTTTAGGTGGTCAAGTTGGAGTTATTGACAATTTAACTATAGGTGATAATTGTAAAGTAGCAGCTAAATCTGCCGTCATGAAATCTTTAGATAAAAATATGATAGTATCAGGAATACCTGCAATAGACCATAGAAAGAAAAAAAGATTAGATGTACTTATTGCTAAGCTTCCAGATTTAATTAAAAAGAAGTAGTTTTAATTTGGTTACTAGTTTAAATAAATTAAAATTTCAACAGACTATAAAGGGTGAGATCACAGTCTCCGGCATAGGTCTTCATACAGGTTTAATATCAAATATAACATTAAAACCAGCCCCTTCTAACCATGGAATCAAATTTAAAAGAATTGATTTAGATAACTCTCCTAATATAGAAGCTTCTGTTTCAAATGTAGTAGATGCTACTCGTGGCACAACTATAGGTAAAAATGGTATTGAAATACATACGATTGAACACCTCTTAGCAGCGATTCATGGTTTAAATATTGATAATCTTTTGATTGAGATAGATAATCTTGAAGTCCCAATATTAGATGGTAGCGCAAAACCCTATGTTGATTTGTTTATTAGTACAGGGTTAAAAGAGCAAGATGCACATAGACTGGAATTAGTTATTGATGAGACCATCACATATAGTAATCCAAAATCTGGAGTTGATATTCATATTGTTCCTTCTGATAAATTTAGAATTACATTTATGATGGATTACAAGCATCAATCTCTAGGAACTCAGTATACATCTTACTATTCTATAAGAGAAGAATTTATAAATAATGTTGCACCGGCAAGAACCTTTTGTTTATTATCTGAAGTAACTAATTTATTAGATTGTGATTTAATTAAAGGAGGAAATTTAGATAATGCTCTTGTATTTATTGATAAGGAATTAGATGAAATTGAATTTAAAAAAATAAAAAAAAGAATCTCTTTAAATTCAAAATCTGTCAAACCTTCTGATGGATTATTAAATGATACTAAGTTACGATATTATAATGAGCCTGTCAGGCATAAACTACTAGATTTAATAGGGGATCTCAAATTACTTGGAATGCCAATCAAAGGACATGTTATAGCTGCAAGAAGTGGACATTTTGCTAATATAGAATTAGTAAAAAATATAAAAAGAAAGTATTTTAATAGAGGAGTTAATAAAAAGATGACACCTAAAAAACAAAAAATTTCT
Source organism: uncultured bacterium (assembly GCA_964532515.1). GTDB lineage: Bacteria > Fidelibacterota > Marinisomatia > SCGC-AAA003-L08 > D37C17 > TMED161. Next base: position 19,822 of record CAZHKH010000010.1, on the reverse strand, counting down.
TTTGATATCAGAGAGGTTTTAAATATACTTCCACATAGATACCCTTTTCTGCTTATTGATAGAATAAATAATTTAAATTCAGGTAAAGAAGTCCAGGCTATTAAAAATGTTACTTTCAATGAACCATTTTTTCAAGGTCACTTTCCTGGACAGCCAGTAATGCCAGGAGTTTTATTAATTGAATCAATGGCTCAAGCAGGGGGGTTTTTAGTTTTAAATACTATTCCCAGCCCCGAATCAAAATTAATGTATATTTCAGCTATTGAGAATACCAGATTTAAAAAAATTGTAGTACCTGGAGATCAACTTATTATCAATGCAAAATTACTTAAATTCAAACTTAATACATGTAAAATAGAAGCTACAATACATGTTAATAAAGATTTAGTTGCAGAGTCAACATTTTTAGCATCTGTAGTAAATAGGAGCATATAAATATTTCTAATATTCATTCAACTTCAATAGTAGATTCTAAATTCAAAATTAAAGAGAATGTAAGCGTTGGCGCATATTCAATTATTGAGAAAGATGTAAGTATTGGTGAAAACACAAAAATTAATTCCCATGTTTTAATAAAATCAGGAACAAAAATTGGGAAAAATTGCGAAATTTTTTCAGGTGCAATTATTGGGGAAAAACCACAAGATTTAAAATATAATAATGAAAAAACTTATGTTAAGATAGGTGATAATTGCATAGTTAGAGAATATTGTACAATACATAGAGGAACAACTGATAGAGAAACAACCACTATTGGTTCTAATTGCTTATTGATGGCATATTCCCACGTTGCACATGATTCCTTTTTAAATGATAATGTCATATTATCTAATAATGTGCAGGTAGGTGGCCACGTTGATATAGAAAATAATGTAATAGTAGGTGGTTCAACACCAATTCATCAATTTTGTAAGATAGGTGAATATGCCTTTATTGGTGGAGGATATAGAATAGTTCAAGATGTCCCGCCATACATAAAAGCTATGGGAGAGCCTTTGAAATATTGTGGGATTAATAGTGTAGGTTTAAAAAGAAATAATTTTTCAGACGATATAGTTAAATCTATTAAAAAGGCATATAGAATCATTTATCGTTCTGAATTTAATATTTTACAGGCTATAAAAATATTAAATGAAGCGTCTCAAAATAGAAATGAAATATTAAAAATTATTGAATTTATCAAGAGTAGTAAACGTGGTATTATTTAAAAAATATTTTTTATACCTTATATTTATATTACTTAATATCTCTTTAATAGTTGGAAAAAATAATATAAATGATATTTCTTTTATTGATTATTCTGATTTAAGGAATCAAGAGTTTCAATTTAATCTAGGTTATCAAACAGATCGCACATATATATTTTCAATTGATAAATTTATTAGTCATAATCTAATAGCTTCAACTAAATTATCTATAATTGATTTGGATAAATTTAAATTTTTAAATCAAACAACATTTCAATTATCAAAAAAAAATAGTCCATTAAATTTATTTTTTTCCTACAACCATCTATTTGAAAATTCAAAAAGATCTAACTGGATTAATTTAGGCCCTATTTTTGAATTTATAGTTAAAGATAGATATTTATCTGCACTTGGATTTTATTACAATATTACTAGTATAGATACTAGTGACAATGCTATTAATTATATATATAATATAAAAACAGCATTACGGAATAATTACTTTTTAACAATAGCTTTTAATTTTAATTCTCAAAGTTTAGTCTTAAATAAATTAATTGAGATAAATATAGAAATATGAAAAAAATATCAATATTAGGTTCTACTGGTTCTATTGGCACTCAAGCGTTAGACTTATTAAAAAATAATGATCAATTTGAGATTGATTACCTCTATGCAAACTCAAATTATAAATTATTATATAATCAAATTATAGAGTATAAACCGAAATTTGCATGTATTAATAATGAAGAATCATATAAAAAACTAAAAAAATTAAATAATTCTAATACCAAATTGATTAGTGGAGATGAAAATATTTTAGAATTTATAAGTTCAAGAAAAATTGATTTGGGATTAAATGCGATAGTAGGCATAGCTGGTTTAAAACCGACGCTAAGTATTTTAAAGAGCGATACAAAGCTCCTAGCACTAGCAAACAAAGAAAGCTTAGTAATGGCAGGCGAAATTGTAATGAAAGAAGCAAAAAAATATAATATTACTATTTTGCCGGTTGATAGCGAACATAGTGCCGTATGGCAATGCTTAGCTGGAGAAAAATATTCTGAAATAAAAAAAATCATTCTAACTGCTTCAGGTGGACCATTTAGAAAATTATCTAAAGATAAATTTAAAGATATCACTATAAAGGATGCCCTGAATCATCCTAATTGGGATATGGGAAATAAAATTACGATTGATTCAGCAACAATGATGAACAAAGGATTTGAAGTAATAGAGGCTAAGTGGTTATTTAATATTGATTCTCAATATATAGATATACTTATCCACCCGCAATCAATAGTCCATTCTTTAGTTGAATTTAAAGATACATCCATAAAGGCTCAATTAGGATTCCCTGATATGAAAATTCCAATTAATTATGCACTTAATTATCCTTCACATTTTAATTGTGAATTAGATTCATTAGATTTATCTAAAATATCTGATCTTACTTTTGAGAAACCTGATTTACTAAAATTTAGGTGTATCAAATTAGCTTATGATTCTACATTATCTGGTGGGACTTCTCCATCAATATTAAATATAGCTAATGATATGTCTGTAGGTTTATTTTTAGATAAGAAAATTAATTTTTTAGATATTCCAAAACTTGTTGAGTTATGTTTAGAAAAACATAATTATATTAGTAGACCAACTTTAGAGGAAATAATTGGTCAAATAGAATGGACTCAAAAATTTATTAATACTAATTTGAAAGATATTTAATGACAATACTAATCAATACATTATCCTTTCTATTCATAATTACAATTCTTGTTGTAATTCATGAGCTAGGTCATTTTCTTGCAGCCAAATCAATTGGACTTAGAGTTGAAAAATTCTATGTTGGATTTAATTTATTTGGTTTAGGATTAAAGAAAAAAATAAATGGAACTGAGTTTGGAATTGGCTTATTCCCTATAGGTGGCTATGTAAAAGTAGCTGGAATGGTCGATGAGAGTTTAGATGATCAATATAATGGAGCGCCTGATGAGTATGTTTCAAAAAGTATGCTTCAGAAAGTATGGTTTACATCTGGAGGTGTAATATTTAATTTTATTCTAGCTGTTATATTATTTTCTGGGATTACATTCTTTAATGGAAGAGGGATTCCATTAAATAGTACAATTATAGGTGAACTAGTAGTAAATGAACCAGCTGAAAAGGCTGGCTTATTAGCTGGTGATAAAATAATATCAATAGATGGATCTAATGTTTCAGATTGGGATGAAATTAGAATTATAATTAATGATAAGCCCAATAAAAATATAAAATTAGAATATCAAAGAAATAATGAATTAATTGATATTTCAGTATTTACATCAAGCAGATTAAGTCCTAATGGAGATAGTATCGGGATAATAGGAATTATTCCGGAATATGCTCAATTAAATCCGGGTTTTTTTCAATCTATATATTATGGTTTTAGTGATTTACTTGCATGGCTTAGCATCATGTCAAGTTCCATTATATCCTTTTTTACAGGTCAATTAGATATAAAAAATTTTGGAGGTCCTATTCAGATAGCATCAATTGCAGGTGAAGCAAGTAAAATTGGAATGTTAGCTTTAATTAATTTAATGGCAATATTAAGTGTTAATCTTGGAATAATTAATATTCTTCCATTTCCGGGTCTTGATGGGGGACACGCCTTAATTGCGATTATTGAAGGTATTATTGGAAGACGTATTCCCTTTAAAACTCTTATGATTATACAGCAAATAGGTGTGCTCCTATTGGCCATATTCTTTTTTATAGTTATGAAGAATGATATTAGTAGACTATTTTAGTTATCTAAAATAAGACTAAACACTGTAGTTAATTTTAGAACTTGGCTATTCGTTCTCTCTAAGCTTGATGCAAGTTTTTCAGCTAAATTTTTCATTATTTTATAGCCCAAACTATGATCTTCATTACAAAGATTTATTATATCATTATCATTTAAAATTGCAATTTCACACTCAGTTGTTGCTGTAATTGTTGCTGTTCGCCTATCAACTTCATTAAATAATGATATCTCACCAAAAAAATGATGTGATTTTTTTGAATCGATTCTAATAGATGTCTTTTCTCTGTTATCTCTAATAGTTTTATTGCTTTTTAATGTAAGTGCTTGTGTGATACTTACTTCTCCTGATAGGAGCAGAACAATTGTATCACCATCATCACCTTCTTTTATGATTATTTCGTCACCTTTTACCTTTTGAAATTTCATTAAAGTTATAAACTTGTTAAGTTCACTTTCATTGAGACCATCAAATATTAAATAATTTTTAAAGAAATTATAATCATGTTTCATATTATTAATATCGCTCCTTGTCCCTCTTTAATTATAAAATTATTTTCAGGGTTTAATATTACATCAATTGCATTTTCCTTAAGTCCATGCCCTGCTTCCTTAAGTTTTTTTTCTATAAATTTATCAAGAGCATCTGATTCAGAAGCTGAAGAGAATAGTTGTTCATATCCCATTGCAGTATTCTGTTGATATAAACCTATACAAAGTTCATTATTTTTTTTATAATAATTAAATAATTCATTATATGGCTTACCTAGAAAATCCTCATCAATTTTTTCACTTTTAAATCTATGCTCAGAGTGAACATCTAATAATTGATTTACAGCTTGAGGCACCCCAGGCTCAATAACATGTGTCGCAGCTAAAAATGATTTAAAATTTTCATCTGTTATGACTTCATCTGCATTCGCTCGTTTTAAATAAGGAATTTTTCTTCTTTCTGTTACATATGCAATAACTTTTAATTGGGGATATAAATTTTTTATAGTTAGTGTAGTTAATATTGTTTTATCATCATCTTCAGGAATACTATCATCTGATATTACAATTACAGAGTTTGCTTCCTTGATATTAGCCATATTCAATGTTGTTTCATTTGAATAATCTCCTCTAGTAAACTTAATATTCAAGTTTGGAAATTTTGCGAGTATTGAATTTAATTGATCTTCAGATAAATCATTTATTAATACAATGTCTTTATTAGTTTTACTTGTAATTTGTGACATGCATGCTAAGAGATGTTCAATATTTTCATTCCATCCACAAACAACAATATGATTTGATGATTCTATCATACCTAACCCCTTTCCTTCCATAATTTTTCTAGTTGTAAATATTGAGGATATAGATCCAGTTACTGTTGAAGCTAATCCAATTCCAGATAACATTAATATAATAGCTAACGCACGACCAGATAAAGTTTCTGGAGAATAATCTCCATATCCAACTGTTGTTATTGTAACAATCGCCCACCAAAATGAATTTTTAATTTCAGATAGCTCTCCATTTTCAAGGTATAAAATTCCAATGGACGATCCAATCCAGAGAAATATGAGAAATATAACTATTTTTGAAATTGGATGATAATATATCTCTTTAATCTTATTCATCTTCTTTAAATATAAAATTTATTTTTATAGTTTAAAACAATTAGGATTTAATTTTATAACCTTTAGAAAACATTACAGAAGCTATAATTGTAAATACTATTGCAAAAATAATTGAAATAACTATTGAAAAAATAATTGAAATTTCACTGATACCTAGCATTGAATACCTGAGACCATTAATCATCCAATAAAGTGGATTTAATAATGCTATAAATCTCCATGATTCTGGTAGCATATCAATTGACCAAAAAACACCGCCAAGCATAGACAGGGGCATAAAAACAAATGTCCCCCATACTCCAACTGAATCCCATGTTTTTGAAACTATCCCAACGATTACACCAATAGCACCAAATGCACATGATACAATCACTAAAAAAAAGAAGGATAAAAGATAGTTTTCTATCGTAAAACTTGTAAATAAAGAGCACGTTAAAATAATTAGTATTCCATTAATTACCCCGCGAAGAATTGCACCTATAATGAAACTCATACTAAGTTCAAAACCACTAACTGGTGCTATTAAGTAATCATCTATAAACTTAAGATATTTAGCTTGCATAATACTTGATGAAGAATTTGCAAATGATTGACCTATTACAGACATCATGGTTAGTCCTGGAATAATAAAAACTATATAATCGACATTGTTCTCTAATTTAATTCTAGATCCTAAGGCTTCTCCAAAAATTACCATATATAGAGCAGCTGTAATGATTCCTGGCATAATAGTTTGTTTATATAATACTAGGAATCTCCAGACTTCACGATAGACCAATGTTAGAAATGGTCTATTCATCCTGAGTTAATCTTTTACCTGTAAGCTTAATAAACACATCCTCTAAATTTGCTTTTTTTATATTTAGTTTATGAATTGATATATCAAATTTTGATAGTTCGTTAATAATATTAGGGATTTCTTTGTCAGCATTTTTTGATCTTACGCTTAATATATTATTCTTATAAGATGTTTTATAATTTTTTAAAATATTATCGCTCCATTTGTTTATAGTAATATCTATATAGGATTCTCCATCTGATTCTATTAAATCTCTAGGAGATCCTTGCGCTATAATTTCCCCATCATCTATTATTGCGACTTCATCACATAGATTTTCAGCTTCTTCAATATAATGTGTTGTTAGCAATAATGTTTTATTTCGATTTTTATTCATATCTCTCAAGGAATCCCACAATAAATATCTTAACTCTATATCTACTCCAGCAGTTGGTTCATCAAGTATTATAATTTCAGGATCATGAATCAAGGCTTTTGCAATTTGGACTCTTCTCTTCATGCCACCCGATAGTTCTCTTGCCTTTGATTTTTTCTTATCTTCAAGCCCCAGATCATTTAAAATTTTATCAACTCTTTTTTTCGATTCTTCTAGTGATAGTCCATAGTAACCACCTTGAAAGACGAGAAGCTCTTTAATAGTAAAAAAAACATCTAAATTAATTTCTTGTGGAGACAACCCAATCATTTTCCTTGTTTTTTTATAGTCTCTGATTATATCTAAACCATTTACTTTAATATCTCCGGATGTTAGATTTATTAATCCCGTCAAAATTCCAATTGTTGTTGTTTTTCCCGCACCATTAGGTCCTAATAGACCAAAAAATTTACCTCTCTCAATATTTATATTAATTCCTTTTAGGGCTTGATTTCCATTTGAATAGGTTTTTTCCAGTTTAGATATTTCTATTATATTATTCATATTTAGATAGTAAGACTATATTTTCAATATGCGGAGTATGAGGAAACATATCTATTGGTTGAATATTTTTTATTGAATATCCATTATCTATTAAAATATTCACATCTCTTGCTTGGGTAGAAGGATTACATGATACATAAACAATTTTTTTTGCGTTAAAACTTATTATATCAATTAAAGTTTTATTATGGATTCCAGCTCTTGGGGGATCTAGTATAATAATATCTGGATTATCAATTAACTTTAATTCTTGGTTATTTTGGAAAGAGTCAATCAAGTCTCCATGGAAAAAATGTATATTGTTTGTTTCATTATTTTTTGCATTTTCTACAGCATCTATCACCGCAGACATTACTATCTCTATTCCATAAACCATTTTTACATATTTAGCGATATAGATTCCAATAGAGCCTGTTCCGCAATACAAATCATAAACAACTTCATCTCCTTTGAATTCACATATTTTAACTATTAAATCATATAAAACTTTTGATTGTTTAGAATTAGTCTGAAAAAAGGAGTTACTTGATATTTTATATAAATATTTACCAATATTTTCTGAAATATAGTCTTCTCCCCATAATATTTTTTCTTCTTCACTAATAGAAGATCCTGAGTTAGGCTTGACAATTGTACTGATTATTGATTTTATCTCAGAAAATTCATTTATTAATTTTTCAATTACTGGTTTTAAAATTTCAATATTTGAATTAGTAATAATAAAATTAATGAGAATCTCATTTATAGATTTTCCTTCCCTAATGATAACGTTTCTAAGATATCCAGTTCGAGTTTTAATATTAAATGGTTCAATATTTTGTTTTATAAGAATATCCTTTAAAAATTTAAAAATTTCATTTGATAATTTCCCATTTATATGACATTCATTTATATCAACAATTTTATCATATCGCCCTTTAACATGTAGACCAAAAGCAACAGAGCTTTGATTTTTATTTTGTTCATTTAGATTTGGAATCCACTTATTAGATGAATATGAAAACTCCATTTTATTTCTATAATTATATTGTTCATCACAACCAATAATATTATTTATTGGAGGATTTTGAATTCCTCCAACTCTAGTAAACAAATCTTTTACTTGGATATTTTTTTGATGGAGTTGTTCATCGTAATTTAAGTTTTGAAATGAGCACCCACCACATACCCCAAAGTGTTCACAATGTGGAATTACAGATTTCTTTGATTTCTTAATTTGCTCAACAGGATATGCTTCAAGGTAATTTTTTTTCTTTTTATATATTCTGGCTTTCAAGCTCTCTCCTGGGATTCCACCTTTAACAAAAACAACAATATCATTATAGTATGAAATACCCATTCCTCCGTATGCAAGGCTTGTAACATCAAGATCAATAATCTGCCCTTTACTTAATTTCATTTTTTATCATATTTATTAATTCTTCTGACCTAGATATTGACTTAGATTCAGAAATAATTCTTAGTATTGGCTCTGTATTAGATTTTCTAATATGAATCCACTCATTGTTTCTAATAATTTTCAATCCATCAGTTTCATCTATATTATCATCTATAAAATAATTTTTCAACTGACTAATATCATATTTACTATCATCCTTTAATTTAATACTAGATTTTTGGATATAGAACTTTGGAAAAGAGCTAAATATATTATTGATAGTTAAAGCTTCTCTTGCTAGTAGATTTAAGATAATAGCTGCTCCTACCAATGAATCTCGTCCTAGATGTGATTCTTTAAGTATAATTCCACCATTTCCTTCTCCTCCAATTAGTGCATTTTTATTTTTCATTTTTTTTACAACATTTATTTCACCAACGGCAGATCTGATGAATGGAGTATTAAATGATTCTGATATTTTTTCTGAAACCATTGAAGTACTTAAGTTAGTAACAATAGGATATTTTCTATTATTTTTAAAAAATTTCAAAAAATAGTAAACACAAAGTGATAAAGTAGACTCTTCTCCTAATGGATTTCCTAAATTATCAACAATGGAAAGCCTATCACCATCAGGATCTGTTGCAAATCCAACATCAGCATTATTCTTAGTTACAGATGATGCTAAATCATGGATATTTGGAGGTATGGGTTCAGGAGATCTTCCAAAATCTTCATTGTAATCCGAGTTTATTTTAATAACTTTACAGCCAAAATTTTCTAATAATTTTGGGAGAGCAATTGAAGTTGCTCCATTCGCACAATCAACTACAACTTTATAGTTTTTCTGTCTTATTATTTTTTTATCAATAATACTAAGATCTAAAATATTATTAATATGTAAATCAATTGATTTTCTAGATTCATTGTTTTGTTGATGGCTAGTTAAGTTTAAATCTATACTGTTATCTAATACTGTCTTTTTGTATTCATTTTCTAATTGATTAAATTTTTCTTGATCAATAAATATTCCATTTTGATCAATAAATTTAATGCCATTCCAATTACTTGGATTATGACTTGCTGTAAATACAATTCCACCAGCATAATTATTTTTTATAACTAGAAATTGAGCTGTTGGAGTAGGGATAATATCACAATTAATTGAATCTCGATTTGACTTCTTTAATAAATCTATGGAAAAATTTATGTATTTTTGACCTGAATTTCTTGTATCTCTAGCTAACAATAGTTTCCCAGGAGGGGATATTTTTGAAAATGCAGATACATATTTTGCGATTAAATTAGAATCAAGAGAGGTTCCGATTAAACCTCTTATACCAGAAATACTTTTGATTAAAGTCATTTTAGCAGCCTAAAGAAAGGATCTGGAAAATTATTTATATGAGTACTATCTTCTTCTTTTTTTTGATCTAGCTATTTTCTTTTGCTCACTAGGTTTTAGATAAAAAGATCGAGACCTAACTTCTCTTAGGACTCCAGCTTTTTCCCACTTCTTTTTAAACCTTCTTAGAGCTCTTTCAAATGGCTCATCATTTTTAACTGTAACGTATATCAATACAATTACTCCTTAAATAATTTATCCAAGATATGTTCTTAATTTTTGGCTTCTAGAACGATGTCGCAATCTTCTGATTGCCTTTTCTTTAATTTGTCTCACTCGTTCTCTTGTTAAGCCAAATTCTTCACCAATTTCATTTAAAGTTAAGGCATAGTCATGATCAATACCAAAATACATTTTAATAACATCTTTTTCTCTATCTTTTAATGTGTCCAATGCAGCTCTAACCTCATCTCTCAATGAATCAATCTGCAATTCTTTATCTGGGTCTTCAGTTTTTCCATCAGCAATAACATCTAGTAGTGAATTTTTATCATCATCAGAAAAAGGAGTATCCAAGGAATGATGCCTTCGTGATATTCTCTGAGCATCATTTACTTCATTCACTTTCATATCTAATTGTTTTGCTAATTCATCAGATCTTGGAGCTCTCTCAAATTCTTGTTCTAATCTTTCAGATGCCTTATTTATTTTACTAATTGTTCCGACTCTATTTAGTGGGAGCCTTACAATCCTTGAGTGTTCAGCAAGTGCCTGTAAAACTGATTGTCTAATCCACCAAACAGCATAACTAATAAATTTAAATCCCCTTGTTTCATCAAATCGCTCCGCTGCTTTTATTAATCCAAGATTTCCTTCATTAATTAAGTCTGTTAATGGCAGTCCTTGCCCTTGATAGTCTTTTGCAACACTAACTACAAACCTAAGATTTGCTTCTGTTAATTCTTTTAAAGCTTTCCGGCTTCCAGTTCTAACTGCAATAGCTAACTCTACCTCTCTATTAGGCTCAAGGGGTTGATATTTACTTATCTCTTGTAGATATTTGCTTAAAGATCGGTTTGCATCACTACCTATTTTTTGAATTTTCAATTCAACCTTAGTCTTCTTCTTCTTCTTCTTAGGTTCCTTTTTGCTTTCTGTACTTTCTATTTTTTTACTATCATCCGCTTGCTTTATATCTTTACTTTTAATTTTATCATCTTTAGGTTTTGTTTTTTTAGTAGCGGCAACTTTTTTAACAGGTTTTGTTTTTTTAGTAGCGGCAACTTTTTTAACAGGTTTTGTTTTTTTAGCAACCTTCAATGGAAGTTTTTTCTTCTTAGTTGGAGTTTTTAATGTCTGTTTTTTTGGCATAAATATTTCCTAACCTTAATAGCCCGTAATTTTAATGATATTACGAACAGATTCCAATCAATTTATTAATTTCACATATTCCTGTACGGTAATTTCTTCGGGACGTTTATCTAATAATTTTGATTGTACTGATAAGTTTAAATCCATATCTGATGTTATACAATTTTTCATCTTCTTTCTTCGTTGGTTGAAAATTTTTCTTATAGTTTCTTCAAATTTCACATAATCATTAATTTGAAAATCAGAGTTCTTAGTAAATTGAACAAGACTTGATTCAACTTTAGGAATGGGTCTAAAAACTTGAGAAGAAATATTAAATAGTATTTTTGTATTTGAAAAAATTTGAGACATAATTGTGAGTCTTCCATATGCCTTTGTCTTTGGGATCCCTACAATCCTCTCTGCAACTTCCCTTTGCATTAAAAAAAATATTTTCTCCCAATTTAATTTTGATTTAAAAATTTTAAATAGAATAGGCGTTGTAATATAATAAGGAAGATTTCCAACTATTATATTACTATTAATCTGAGATAAGTCAATTTTCAAAATATCATCATTAATAATTTCTAAATGAGGAATATTTTTATTATTAAGAATTTCACATAAATTAGAATCTATTTCTATAGCAGTCATTTTTTTCACTTTATTTGCCAGCGGAATAGTGATAGCTCCTTTACCCGGACCAATTTCTAATACGCTATCTGTTGATTTTATATTTATTGATGATATTATTTTATTTATTACATTGGGGTCTATTAAAAAATTTTGTCCCCATTTTTTTTTAGAAATATGTTTTTTCATTTTATTCGATTGAAGAGTCTGTAGGCATTTCTCGTAGTATGCTCTATTATTTCTTGAATTGGAAGATTTTTTATTTCAGCAATTTTTTCAGCAATGATTTTTACATGCTTTGGCTCATTTCTCTTCCCTCTAAATGGAACAGGGGTTAAATATGGAGAATCAGTTTCTACCATAAAAGTATTTAACTCAATTTCTTTTATCACATCCGTTAATGCTGAATTATTAAATGTAATTATTCCTGTGAATGATAACAATATCCCTAGATTAATAATTTCTTTTGCCATAGCAATATCTCCAGAGAAACAATGAACAACTCCATTTGGTTTATATTTTTTTAATATTTTCAATAAATCATCATCTGAATTTCTATTATGAATAACCAATGGCATTCCCACATCTTTTGATAGCTCAATATGCTCAATAAAGCATTTTTTTTGTATAGCTTGAGAAGAGTGATTGTAATAATAATCTAAACCAGTTTCACCTATGCCAACAACTTTTGGTTCTTTACACATTTGTTCTAATTCTTTAATATAATCACTATCCATTTTTGAAGTATCATGTGGATGGCAGCCTACAGTACAAAAAACATTATTATACTTATTTGCGATGCGAATTGATTCAGAGGAACTTTTAATGTCTGTTCCTACACATATGATTCTATTAACACCATTTTTTTCAGCAGATTCAATTACAAGAGATAGATCATCTTTATATTGATCATAGTACACATGTGAGTGGGTATCAATTAAAAAATTCATATTCTTAGTTATTTTACTTCTATTCTAGGGAATAATGTTGGTATAGAATCTATTTTTTGACCACTTTTAATTTGTCCAAAATTTAAATTTATTTCCATTGCATTCATTGATTTCAATGCAATTTCTGTTTTACTTGGCATAATTGGATGAAGAAGTTGACTACATATTCGTATACACTCAATAGATAAGTAAAGAGTTGTTGCTGTAACTTCATTTTGATTTGGAAAATCTTTATAGGTTTTCCATGGTTCTTTATCCTCAAGATATTTATTAATTAATCGTATTAAAGAAAAAATAAACTCTACTAGCTCATGAATTTTTAGTTCTTTTATATATTTTGATATTTTTAATGATATATCATCAAATTTAGTTATTAAATTTTTATCTATATTATTATACTCTCCAGGGCTAGGGACTTTTGAATCAAAATATTTTGTTATCAATACAACAACTCGATTTATAACATTACCATAGTCATTGGCAAGGTCAGCATTATAACGTTTAATGAATGAATCTAGTGTAAAAGTAGCATCTTGCCCTAATACCATATTCCTCATTAAGTAATATCTCAAAGAATCAGATCCATACTCATTTGCTAAATCAAGGGGTTTAACTACATTGCCTAATGATTTTGACATTTTGATATCATCAATTAACCACCAGCCATGAGCAAATATAGTTTTTGGCAATTCAATATTACATGCCATTAACATTGTTGGCCAATATACGCAATGTGTTGTAACAATATCTTTTGCCATTAAATGGTAGTTTGCTGGCCAATAATAATTAAATTTTTTATTATCTTTTTCACCCCAACCTACTCCACTTATATAATTTATAAGTGCATCAAACCAGACATATGTTACGTACTCTTTATCAAATGGAAGCTCTATACCCCAATTTAATCTAGACTTAGGCCTTGATATACATAAATCGTTTAAAGGTTTCCTTAGGAAACCTAAAATCTCATTCTTTCTACTTTCAGGTTGAATAAAATCAGGATTATCACTTATATGCTTTATTAATTTATTTTGATATTGAGACATTTTAAAAAAATAATTTTTTTCTTTAATTGTTTTTATCTCTCTAAAATCACCCTCTTCTTTTTCTTTTGCAGTTATAAATCTTTCTTCTGAAACAGAATATAAGCCTTCATATTCATCAAAGTAGATATCCTTCTTTTCATATAAAGATAATAATATTTTTTTTACTTTTTCCTTGTGATCTTCATCTGTAGTTCTGATAAAATAATCATAGTCAATATCAAGATTTTTCCATGTTTTTTTAAATCGCTTCACATATTCATCTGCATGCTCTTTAGGTGATACATTCCTTTTTTCTGAAGCCTCTTGAACTTTTTGACCATGCTCATCAGTTCCTGTCAAAAAATATACATCTTTACCTAAGTTTTTATTAAATCTAGAGATAACATCAGCTAGTATAGTAGTATATGCATGGCCAATATGAGGCTCATCATTAACGTAGTATAACGGAGTAGTGATATAGAAGGGTTTCATATTATTAAATCTCAGCACCTATTTGTTGATGAAATCTATTAACTCTTTTAGCTTGAAGACAAGAACGAACATTAATCATAAAAGCATAAGCTTCTAACGATATATTTATATTTCTAGAAAAATTAAGGATACTATCATCTATTAATTCAATAATTCCAGTCCAATTAGCATTTGGAAACAATTTAATAATTGCGCTGTAGTCATCTTTGAGGAAATTAAAAGATATGGAATTATTTTTGATGTTTGAATTCAACAAATACAAATCTTTTGCTGAAACTTTAATAAGATTGAGATAATCTTGAAACATACTCTTATCATTCATTTTAATTTTATTCAAAGATGATAGAAATTTTTCAATAGATCTAATATCATCGTTATAAAGGCAACTTATTAATTGTTTGAGTTGCTTAGCTTTACTACCATCGGTATTATTTAGTAATTTTGATATACTTCCATTTGAAATATCTATAATTTCATCAGTCACATTATCATTTAGATGAGTTATTGAATATTCTCTTAAATCAGATCCAGATAAATTTTTAAAATAAAGTTTTTGGCATCTTGATTGAATGGTAGGAATCAACAAGTTTATATTTGATGTTATTAGAATAAATAAGGTTCTTTCTGGGGGTTCTTCTAAAATTTTTAAAAGTGAATTTGCCGATTCTGCTTTTGGGATACAGAGTTTTTCTGCATTAAATATTATTACTACACTCCAATTTTCATCGCTCTTAGAATAATATAATTTTTTTTTCAAGCTTCTTATGGAAGCTATAGGGATAGTAGTTGAATTCTCAAGGCTAATTTTATGATATGGGTTCGATGCTTTTAATTTATAATTTTTATTTAATTCATCTATTGTTTTTTGATCTAGCACCATATCAGTTTTCTTTTTAGGTGATCGAGTTGGATGTATAAAATGAATTTCTTCATGTTGAAATGATTTTATTTTAAGGCAAGACCTACAATCTCCACATGGAAATTTTTCTTCATGAATTCTCTTACAATTTAAAAGAGCAGAAAATTCAATTGAGTGAGCCTCTTTCCCTACACCATCTTCACCAGAAAAAATAAAAGCATTGGGAATTTTGTTATTCCTAAATGAATTAGATAACATTTTCCATATTTTTTCATTTAATATCATTTCATCGAAAATCATTTAATCCAATCCTCAGGATTCAAATAATCAGGATCCATATTATTCTTAGAAAATTTCCATATACCAAAATTTAATTCACCATGCTTCTCATCTTCACTATCAGATACATTGCCAATAAGTGTGTCTTTATAGTAATACTCCCCGACATTGAGTGATTCAGGGAAATCTTCATCTAGATTCGCATATACAGTATAATACTGATCTCCATGGTCTACAATGATTACTCCACGATAAAGATCTATTAGATCCATCGAAGAGATAATTCCATCAAATGGTAATTTAACCTCGCTATTTTTTTTAGTTTGAATTTTTATCCATTTATTTTCTCTTTCAACATAAGAGCCATCATCGTGCACATTTGTGTATTTTCCTTGCTTTTCAGTAATCATCCCTTTCACAGGCCACGAGAGTTTTCCTTTATTATTGGCAAATTTTTGATTAATTATTTTCTTTTTTCTTTCTTCTTCTTCTTTAATTCTTTTTAGCTCTTCTTCTCGTTTTCTTTTAATTTCCTCCTCTCTTTTTTCTGCAAGATTTTTATCAACATACAATTTTTCTAATAATTCCTTGATTTCTTTAAGAGCTTTCTCTTTTCTGAACTGCTCTTTTTTAAGTTGTTCCTTTTTTCTCTTTGTCCTATCAATTTCATTTTCTTCTTTTTCTTTATCTTGATTTAATGAGTATACTTCGTCTCTTTTATCTGTTTTTTCATTAGTGGCTATAGACAAATCATCTACAAACTTAATTATTTCTTCATTTAAACTAACTATACTTGAATTTAGATTATCTTTAATCTCTTTTTCTCTTTCTGAAATTATTTCAAGATATTTCATTTTATACACTATGTCATTCCAGTTATTTGAGTTTAGCAGAATATCTAGATATCCATTATTATGAGTTTTGTATAAATAGATAATCATATCAGAATATTGTTTTCGAATATTATCCATTGTTTGTTCTTTTTCTCTTATATTCATTTCAGTTGAACCAATTGAAGAATTTATTGTTTGCTCTCGTTCCTTTATTTTTTTAAGTAGCTGTTCGGCAAGTTTAATTTGTTTATCGATTGATTTTAACTTATTTCCTTTTTCTTCTGATTTGATATCATTTTTTCTTATTTTTTCTTTGAGGGTTTCTATCTCTTCTCTTATTATCTCTTCTTTATTTTTTTTTAATTTAATTTCTTCTTTTATTTCTACTGAAGTTTTTTCTTCTGTGATTATAAATGATATTAAGATAATAAATAAGGCTACGTAAAGTGAGTTTCTTCGTTTCATTTTAAATATTTACTATAAATTAATTTATTATCAACGTCATAATTGCTTAGCATGATAAGCGCATCAAACATCTCTAATGTCCCTAAAGTTTCACCTATTTCATTACAATAAATATCTAAAAATAAAAAAGCGTTCCTATCATTAGGGAAAAATTCTTTTAAATAATAGATATCATTTTCTAATTCAGCTGCCAATTCAATCTTATCCTTTAATGGAATATCAGTTATCGTCATATTGTAGCGAAGCTCATACCAATGGAAACGAAACTTTCGAAGATGAGAGTTTTCAATAATACGCTTGCATTTTTTCCATCTATCATCCCATCCATTTGAATAGTCTGATTCTTTTCCTCTGATTGCAATTTTCTCTGCTAAATTATAAAATGAGGTGCCCTCTAAGGGAGCGTACATATCTATTTCATTTGCTAGGAAAATAAATGCAAAATAGTCTAAAAGAGAACTTAGCGGATCAAAATCTGAGGTGTAAACTATAGATTGCCCTTTATGGTAAGGAAAAGTTGAAGATTTTGAATATTGGTTTAAATCAAGATTATTTGAAATAAAAAATTGTGCATTTATAGTTTCAATATTATTTATTCTATTAATTGACTCTATTACAATGTGCATTTTAATAGTAATATTTAAATCTAAATCATCCTCAGAGAAGATAGTGCTTTCATAGTATGAGCTAATTTCATCCTTTAAATTTTCAATTAGAAAATAATAATTATTACTAATATTTCTAACATCAAGAGAAACGTTGACCTCTGAAAATTGAGCTTTGGAAATTCCAATAATAAGAAATAAAATTAATATATACTTTTTTAACATATAGTAAATTAAACATTCATAATTAATAATTGTTCTATTTTAATCAGTTTTACTATTAAAAACTATAGATTACATCTAGTTAGGAGAATAATGAAAAGAATATTAGCACCTATTTTTTTATTGTTTGTATTTAGCTTTGCTGCTGATGTTTTAGCGAAGAAAAATATAAATATAAATAAAGAGAACATAATCGATAAGAGTATAAATATTAAGGGCGGAAAATCTTTAGATTTTTTGATAGACCCAAGTAAGCCAATTGAGATTGGAATAACTTCATTTAAACAGGATGGCGAAAGTTGCTTGTTCAGTGTATATATGATTAACCATCAGGCAGTATCAGGAATTCAACTTGATATTCAGCCCGATGACATCTTTATCATTAATCAAGTATATGGGGGTAGGGCTGAGAATAATAATTTTGCATTACATTACAATAAAAGTGGTAGAATTTTAGGATTTTCTATGTCCGGAGGTTTTATTCCTGGATCAAACAGCTCAGAAAAATCAGAAAATATTTTGTTTAATATAAAAGCAACTTCAAATTCAAAATTAAATCAACCAATTATTATTGAACCTATATTTGCAGATAAAAATGCACAGAGAATTCAATTTAATTCAATTCCATTTCAGATAGGAAAATAAGACAAAAATCAGTATATTTTACATCGCGCGATGTTTAAAATTTAAAACTTGGGGGACTCCATGGTTAGTAATTTCTATTCAAAATTTTTTGGTATTTTTATTTTATTTACAGCATTTTCTTTCTCACAGGATGTGTTTTTAACACTTGATGGTGAAAATCTAAATTATGAGAGCACAGCAGATATTGCTGGGTTTCAGTTTGGACATAACGGCTGTGTAACTGGAGCATCCGGAGGCGATGCTGCTGCAAATGGTTTTACTATTTCATCAAGCGGGAGCACTGTTCTTGCTTTTTCATTTACAGGTTCTGTTATCCCAGCAGGAGCAGGGACTCTTGTTGAATTAGCTGGAGATATTTCATATGATTGCTTAGATGAGTTTATATTTTCTGATTCAAGTGGTGGAGCTTTAACTGTGGATTGGCCAGGTGGTTTTGAAGATGGAGGTGATGATGGTGGTGACGCTGATTGGGTAGTTAATGTTGGTGGTGGTTCAAATACTTTCGATCCCTCACATCTTGATATCCAAGTAGGTGAAACAGTACAATGGATGAATATGGGAGGGAATCATAATGTTGATGGTTCTACAGATACTTATCCTGACAACCCAGATTCTTTTGGTAGCGGAAATCCCTCTAATGATGATTGGTCATATTCATTTACCTTCACAGAAGAAGGAGACTATGACTATGAATGTAACCCTCACGCTGGAATGGGAATGGTTGGGTCTATCACTGTTTCCAATGGCGCTGATGATGGTGGCGATGATGGTGCCCCAACAGGCGACAACGTACTATCAGTTATTGGCTCAGATGTGAATGCCGGAGAAAGCACAACCATTGATATTGCGCTTGATAATCCAAATGATATTATTGCAGGATTTGAATTTTATTTAACAGATTTTCCAAATACTTATGGGTCATTTATAAGCGTAGAACCTACTGAAAGAACATCAGGTTTTACAATTAGTGCAAATGAGCAAGCTGATGGAACCTATATTGTTGTAGGATTTGATTTAACTTTAACTGGGATACAGCTTGGAGAAGGGCCTATTGTAACAGTGGGTTATCAATCTGATCAAATTTATACTGCAGAGATAGAAATTAATATAGGAGACCAATCTATTTTATCTGATGTAGATGGGAATGCTCTTGGTTATTCAGCATCATCCGGAACAATAGATGTATCTGGAGAGGACCCTCCTCCAATTTTTGCACCCCAAGATTTAGAAGCAGTTGGTGGCCTTACAATGGTAACGTTATCTTGGACACATCCTGAGCCATGGACCGTTTCAAACTATAATATTTATAGAGATGGTGCACTGGTTGGTTCTACGACATCAACAAATTATGCAGATACAGGGCTATCAAATGTGGCAGCAACATATTGTTATAATGTGACAGCAGTAAGCACAGAGATGTCAGAAT
>CAZHKH010000009.1:25044-27860 GCA_964532515.1 uncultured bacterium | reverse complement strand
ATGCTATGATAATGATGGCGGTGACTGTGATTCTAGAGATGACCAGGACACGCACTCTGGATGGCAAGCCAAGAAAGATGCAGATACAGCGGCCTACCAGGAAGCTTATGACAGACATTTTGCATACAGCATGCCTGAGCAAGACGACAGAGATGACTGCGGCGGTTCAGGACCAGATGTTGGTTGTGACGGTGTATGTTTCAGTGGCCTAGTTGAAGATTGCGCAGGCGCTTGTGGTGGCTCATCTTCTGAAGATGATTGTGGCGTTTGTGATGGTGGAAACGCTGACATCGATGACTGTGGTGTTTGTTTTGGAACTTGTGACTTTGGTAGTTCAATTCAATCACAGAATCAGGCTTTCTATAACTTCTCATCAGCAACTCTAGAATTAGAGACTGGAACAGATACAGAGCTTTCCAGTGATGATAAGATTGTTGCATACACTCAAGATGGCGTATTTGTTGGCTATCGTGAGTGGGGTGCAAATGGTGATGGTACTGCAGACGTTCCTGTAATGGGTGTGGATCCTGATATCATTTCAAATGATTTAACTGAGGCAGAGTGTGATGCTGCAGATGGTACATACGACGATGGTGTTTGTACTGTTTCAGTGTGTGAAGTCTCAAGTACATGTGATTACATGGAAGACGGTGAAGTACCAGTGTTTATGATTTTCGATACATCCTCAAACACACTATACGATGCGGTATACAGTGTGCCAGCGTTTGTATCAAACACAGTATTTGCTGACCTATCTATTGCGGTAGTTCAAGATTGTAACTTTGATCTTGGTGGCTCTGCAACAGAAGACTCTTGTGGTGTGTGTTCAGGTGGAAACACAGGACACGAGCATGACAGCGATATTGATTGTCACGGTGATTGTTTTGGAACTGCATTTGTAGATGATTGTGGTGTTTGTTCTGAGGGTAACACCGGACACGGCGAAAACAGTGACCAGGATTGTGCTGGTGAGTGTTTTGGTGATAGCGTGGTAGATGAGTGTGGATCTTGTGATGCAGATTCATCTAATGATTTTGATTGTTTAGACATGACTGGCTTAGTTGCCGTTGGTGGTCTAAATGAAGTGTTCTTGCAGTGGGATTACAATCCAAATGCAAGTTCATACAATGTATATAGAGATGGCGAGCTTGTGGGTAGCACTCCAGCTGAGGTTCCAGGATTTGTAGATGGGCATCAGGGTGGATACGGACTTGGTTTTGATATCGAGTACTGCTACACAGTGACTGCAGTTTCAGCTGCCGATAATGATGGAAATGGTGAACTTGGTGAAGGAGCAGCTTCTGATGAGGCCTGCGCCAGTACACTTCCAGCATTACAGGCATTCTTGCAGGTAAACACAAGTCTAGCCAACCAGGAAGTTGCAGCCGCAGCAAGTCCATTCGGTGATCTAACCGGTGATGGCGTTGCAGATGGTGTAATTATGGTTGAGATGGTGAACCTACTTCCTGTAAACGGTTATCAGTTTGACTTTGCGATGAACCCAGAGATTGTAAGTGCAATTGCAGCGATTGATGGTACCTATCTAATGACAGGTGGCCAGGCTGGTCTTACAGCTCAAATGGGTAACGCAGGTTCAAGCGGTACCGTTATTGGTTTTGATTTTTCAGGTCAAGGCTCAATTCCAGCGGGATACCCAGGTAACCCAACTGGTAATGAGGGTAACCTACTTGCAGTGATTGTACTTGCATCAGACTACTCTGGTGTGGGCTCTGAAGTAGCGGTTACGATCTCTGACTTTGTAATCTCAGGTATTTATAATGGCGAGAACATCGGTCTTGGAGCGTGTGACGCTGATCTAGATCCATTTAATGGTTGTTTCGATACTGATGTATTTGGAACTCCAACCGCTGATTGTGCTGGCATTCCTGCAGGTGATCACTTTGTTGATTCATGTGGCGAGTGTGTGCTAGAGTTAACTGACTCTGATGGTGACTCCATTGCAGATTCATGTGATGAGTGTCCACTTGATGCAGATAACGATGCAGATGGCGACGGCGTTTGTGGTGATGTAGATGCATGTCCAGGTCACGATGATAACGCAGATGCAGATGGCGACGGAACAGCCGATGGCTGTGATGTATGTCCAAATGATGCAGATGACGATGCTGATAATGATGGCGTTTGTGGTGACGTTGATATTTGTGAAGGTCACGATGACAATGCTGATTTTGATGGCGACGGAACACCTGATGGTTGTGATGAGACTGCCGCTGGTGACGCTCTATTATCAATAGACGTGACAAGCGAAGGAACAGCAAACGTTAACTATAGCAGTAATGTTGATGTATATGGATTCCAGTTTGATGTTTCAGGTGTAACCCTAACAGGAGCTTCTGGAGATCTTAGTGATGTTTCATTTAGCTCAGCAACAGGTATGGTACTTGGTTTTGATATGTCAGGTGCTTCACTTGCTGCAGGCGAGGGTACACTTGTAAGTCTATCATTTGATCCAATCGTTGATGGCTCAACTATAAGCATCGCTGATGTTGTTGTTACTGGTGCTGGTGGTAGCGCTGTTGGCGTAACAGGACCAGAGGATGCTGACCTTGCAGGTTGTGCAAACGCAGATGGCGATGACCTTTGTGATGTTGCAGATGCATGTCCAAATGATGCAGACAACGACCTAGATGGTGACGGTGTTTGTGGCGATGTTGATCCATGTCCATCTGATGCAAATGATGATTCTGATGGTGACGGATCTTGTGACAGTGATGATGCATGTCCAAACGATCCTGAAGATGATGCAGATGCAGATGGCTTGTGTGGTGACGTTGATGACTGTCCATACGATGCAG
>CAZHKH010000009.1:18078-24944 GCA_964532515.1 uncultured bacterium | reverse complement strand
CATGTCCATCTGATGCAAATGATGATTCTGATGGTGACGGATCTTGTGACAGTGACGATGTATGTCCAGGTCACGATGACAACGCAGATGCAGATGGCGACGGAACAGCCGATGGTTGTGACGTATGTCCAAATGATGAGCTTGATGATGCAGATGGTGACGGCGTTTGTGGCGACGTTGATGTCTGTGAAGGCTTTGATGATAATTTAGATACAGACGGTGATGGAATACCTAACGGTTGTGATGATACTCAAGATGGTGATGTAGTTCTTACATGGACATCTTCAAGTGAATCACATGCAACTCTAACATATGAGTCAAACGTTGACCTATATGGATTCCAATTAAATGTAGCGGGTGTAGACCTTACTGATGCCTATGATGGCGTGCTTGATGTGCAGTACAGTGAGGCAACTCAGAATGTAATTGCATTCTCAATGGCCGGTGAAGCTTTACCAGCGGGTGAAGGCACCTTAGTTACATTTGAATTTGTACCAGAGGTTGATGGTGCAACACTAGTTCTATCAGACTTGTTAGTTGTTGGTGATGGTGGTAGTGCTCTTGGAATTACAGACCCTGGAGCGTTAGCTATAGAGCCTTGTTCCAACGCTGATGGTGATGATTTATGTGACGTGGCAGACACATGTATGTATGATGCAGAAAACGATGCAGATGGCGATCTGATTTGTGGTAATGTAGATGATTGTCCATACGATGCAGAGAACGATGCAGATGGCGATGGCTTGTGTGGTGACGTTGATGAGTGTGACTATGACGCAGAAAATGATGCAGATGGTGACGGACAGTGTGGTGATGTTGACCCATGTCCATACGATGCAGAAGATGATGCAGATGCAGATGGCTTGTGTGGCGATGTAGATGATTGTCCATACGATGCAGAGAACGATGCAGATGCAGATGGCTTGTGTGGTGACGTTGATGACTGTCCATACGATGCAGACAACGACCTAGATGGTGACGGTGTTTGTGGCGATGTTGATCCATGTCCATCTGATGCAAATGATGATTCTGATGGTGACGGATCTTGTGACAGTGACGATGTATGTCCAGGTCACGATGACAACGCAGATGCAGATGGCGACGGAACAGCCGATGGTTGTGACGTATGTCCAAATGATGAGCTTGATGATGCAGATGGTGACGGTGTTTGTGGCGACGTTGATCAATGTGAAGGTCACGATGACAATGTAGATGCAGATGGCGACACTGTAGCTGATGGTTGCGATGTTTGTCACAACGGTGATGACACTGTAGACTCTGATGGTGACGGTATGCCAAATGATTGTGATGTTGATATCACACTTCACGCAGGTAACAACCTTGTTAGTTTCTTCGCTCTACCAGATGATGGCTTAGGCGTTGAATCTTTCTTCGGTGGTTCATCTGTCTACCAGGTAATTGGTCAGGGTGTATCAGCGGTTATTAACAACGATGGCGATTGGGTTGGTAGTTTAAGTGGTGTTTCACCTGAAGATGGCTACTGGGTAAGATCAGGGCTAGATGAAGATGAAGAAGAGCACTTCGAAGTTCAGGGTGGCGTAATAGCTCCTCTATCCTACAGCCTTGCTGAAGGTAGTAACTTACTATCATATCCATACTCATCTACACAGTCTCTATCAGACGCTATTCCAGCAAATGCTGCAGATGTAACATTTGCGATTGTTGGAGAGGGTGTCGCTGCGATTAATATTGGAGCATGGGTTGGTTCTCTTGCTGACAATACAACCGGCGGACTTAGAGGCGGTAAAGGATACTGGTTTACAACAACAGGACTCTCAGGAGATGATGAAGTATCATTCGAGTTCAACGCTCCATCTGGAGATGCTGACTCTCGTGAAGCTTTCTCTGATTTTGCAATGCCAGTTGTACCAGAAGGATTTGAATATACTCAGTCTACTTCTCAAGGATTCTACTTTGTAGAAGCCGCAAGCTTTGATGGTATCGAAGCATCTGAGGGTGACTGGATCGTAGCTTACAATGACAATGTAGTGGTTGGTTCATGGCCATGGACAGGTGCATATACAACAGTGCCTGCGATGGGATACGATGGAACTGAAGAAACTGCAGGTTATATGGAAAGCGGTCAGCTACCAACATTCAAGCTGTTAAGAGCTGAAGATGGTAGTTTAAATGAAATGAGCATGCTTGAGGCCAGCGAATGGACTAATAATAGTGTAGCGATAGTTCAACTATCAGGTACTACTCCATTACCAGCAGCAGTGGCACTAAATGAGGCATATCCAAACCCATTTAACCCAAGCACTAATATTTCATTTGCAGTACCTCAAGACATGCATGTAAACCTATCTGTCTATGATATCAATGGACGTGTGGTTGCAGAGCTTGTAAATGAAATGAAGAACACTGACACATATAATGTAGTGTGGAACGCACACAGCAACGCAAGTGGTGTATACTTTATCAAGCTTGTTGCTGGGGATGCGGTGCATACTCAGAAGATTATGCTAATCAAGTAATTCTTTAATTAGATAGTCTTTATATATTATATTAGAAGTAAACAGAACCTCGTTGTTTAACGAGGTTCTGTTGTCTAGACAGAAATAATTTTAAATAAAGGGATTAATAAAAATGATTAAAAAGACAATGACCTCCCTGTTCCTTGGTCTTTTTATTTTTAGCTGCAGTGACCTTCAGGAAGCGGCTAAAACTATGAAAGATGTCAATAAGAATCAGGAGATAATGTTAAATAAGCTCAATGCAATTGATAAGAAGATTGCAGCGCTTGAAACTAAAGTAGGACAAAAACCAAACCCCGCAGATAATAAGAAGAACAATAAGCCAAAAGCAGACCCAAACAAGGTATATGATATTGCAGAGGCCGGTTCTGTAGTGCTGGGTAATCCAAACGCAAAAGTAACAATTGTGGAGTGGACAGATTTTCAATGACCATACTGCGCTAAATCCGTCAGTTTGGTGGATGACATTTTAAAGAAATATCCAAATGATGTAAAGGTTGTAGTAAAGAATTTTCCACTTTCTTTTCACAAGCAGGCAAGAAGAGCAGCTCAGTACTCTCTAGCGGCCCATCGTCAAGGAAAGTATAAAGAGATGTACTACGCGATATTTGAAGATTACAGAAAACTAAAAACAAATGAAGATTTCCCTCTTGAGATTGCTGAAGAATTAGGTCTTGATATGGAGAAATTTAAGCGTGATGCGGATGACCCCGAAATTGAAGCTCAGATTCAAAAAGAATTTGATCAGATGAGAAATTCAGGAATTCCAAGGCTATCAGTGCCTAAGTTTTTGGTTGCAGGTAAAGAGCCTCAGGGAAGAGATCTTGCGACATTTTCAAAAATGATTGACGAAGCATTAAAAAAATAACTAATAAGGAACAATAGATGAAATCTTTACTGTGTAGAGTATTAATCCCATCATTACTTATTAGTAGTTTGTTTTCTGCATTCACTGAAGAGAATACTGGGTGGAGCTACATCCAATCAACCAATCAAACATTCTATATATTTATTAGTCCAATGAACATTGTAGATGCAGATGGAGGCTCCATAGAGGGCTACGGAGATGGCTCAAATGGCCAGAATTCTGCAACCTCTGATTGCGGATTAAATCCAAGTTCATGCGATGTTCTAGGGGCATTCATGCCTCGAGATTTAGATGAGGGAGCGTGCAGCGATGAGGGTGGATACTATGTAAATGGACAGTGCGATATCTGTGTTGGCTGGTCCTACTACAATAGCTATTCAGAGGCAAATAATGGATCGATCACCACAACGTTGCTAATCAATGGCCTTGATACTTCAGATAGTGGAGACTATGATTATTACTGCGCAAATGATGAAATTCCTCACCTAAAATACTAAGATGCATCTGATGGAATTATACATTCCCTCACAAGCAACATAGAACTCGGCGGTTTCTTTAATAATAATATATTTTTATATTGGCCCGATTGCACAGATATGTCTGATTGTGAAGAAGTTCATTTTATTGCGATGGAGGATGACCCTCTTGACAATGGAAATTCAAATGAATTTCCAAATTCTTTCGAAATTGTGAGTATTTATCCTAATCCCTTTAATCCATCAACTCATATTCAGTATTCAATGGGCTCAATAGATTACATTAATATAAGTGTCTATGATACAGTAGGCAGGCATGTTGCTACATTATATGATGGTTTCCAGGATATAGGCACACATGAATTGATCTGGTCTCCTGAGGCAACAATATCAAGCGGAAGCTATATTATTATGGTGGAAACTCCTACTGATTTATTAACGAGTAAGGTGACATATGTAAAGTAGTCTATTTGTGATTTAGGTCATGATTTTTTCATGAAAAATCATATAGATTACAGTATTATGAGGAGAGATAATGAGCTTTAGAGGGGCGATAAAACATATCAATGCTATTGCCAGACACTATCTATTTATTGGGATATTGTTCTCTGGCGTCCTCTATTCACAGGATCCTCCTCCTGAGTTTGAATTTAATATCTCGATATACCAATCTTTTTACTTTTTCATTAATTCTGATATAGATGGAGAGCCGCTCGTTCAGGAAGATGATTGGATCGCTGCATTTAATGAATATGATGAGACCATGGGTGGTTTGTGTGAGAATATTGGTGATGAGGTTGATGGAGATGAATTTACCGATGACTGCCAGGATGTAAATGATGATGGCATTCTCAGTGAGTCAGTGGATGTGTGTGTAGGATCATATGATTGGTCTGGAGAGTACACAACGGTTCCAGTGATGGGAGACGACGAAACTCAGTGGACCGCGGGATACATGCAAGAAGGAGAATTACCCAAGTTTAAGATATACGATGGTTCTGAAGATGCCATCTATGATGCAGTTCCATCTGTTGTCTATCCCTGGTCAACAGATTTAGCTTTCTATGTTGTTAATATTACGGTTGTTAGAGACTGTCACGGAGACCTAGGTGGCGATGCATTTATTGATAGCTGTGATATCTGTGTTGGAGGAAATACCGGTCTAGAGGAAAATTATTTAGATCTTGGTTGTGGTTGCAACGTATCTCTAGTTGGCCCCTTCTACCAGGATGAAGATGGCGATGGATTGGGGCACGGAGAAGAGCAATACTTCTGTGAAAACCCGGGTATTGGATGGTCAGAAAATGATAATGATCCGTATCCATCCTGTACATTTAACTATTTTGACTGCAACAATGATTGCGGTGGAAGCGCAATCATCGATGATTGTGACCTCTGCAGTGGCGGAGAGACAGATCTTATTCCCAACGAAGATATAGATTGCAATGGAGAGTGTTTTGGAAGTGCATTTTATGATGAATGCGATCAGTGCGTTGGAGGGTCAACAGGCCTCGAGCCCTGTATCTTTGAATCAGATCAGCCAGATGAGTTCTCATTTTTTCAATCAACACTTCAGGGATTTTATTACATTGTTACCGCAACCCTAAACAATGGAGATTATTTTTCAAACCAGGATTGGATAGGAGTATTTAATGGTGATGTTTGTGTTGGAGCCATAAAATGGGACGGTGCATTTACAACGTTGCCTGCGATGGGAGATGATGGCTCTGAGTGGACAGAGGGCTATCTGGTCTCAGGAGACCTTCCAACCTTTAAGATGTACGATGCCTCTCTTGAAGAATTCTACGATGTAGAGGTTGATGTCATTTTAGAGTTATCTGGTGCAGATGAAATTCCTTACACCGGTTGGGGAATCAATAGTTTTTATTATGTCTATGGATTTGTTGCGTTGTCACCTGACTGCTATGGAGTGGTGGGTGGAGATGCAACTATTGATGACTGTGGAGTCTGTAGCGGTGGATCCACTGGACTGATACCAAATGATGAGATAGATTGTGCGGGAATCTGCTATGGTGAGGCAATAATTGATAACTGTGGAATTTGTTCAGGAGGCACAACTGATAATGAGCCCAATAGTGATGACCTAGGGTGTGGATGTTTTTTAGACCCACCCAATGAATACTATTCAGATATTGATAATGATGGATTTGGATATGGAGAGACTCAATCATTTTGTGAGGACCCGGGAGACGGCTGGACATTAAATGGAGATGACCCGGAGCCATTTTGCTTTAATGAAGATATATCAGATTTAAATGTAGATGACTGTGGAATATGTAATGGTGGAAATCAGGATCTAGACTGTCTGGGAATCTGCTTTGGATCTGCAGAGCTTGATGAGTGTGGTGAGTGCAACGGAGATAACAGCTCATGTCAGAGTCCAAGTGCAAACAGTATAAATCTATCTACCAATGAGGATGAAACTCTACTTGTTCAGTTAACAGGATCGGATCCAAACGACTCTGAACTAAGTTTTATTATCAGTCAATCTCCAGCTCATGGTACACTCAATGGAAACCCAGATGATTTGTCTGAGTTTAGCTATATTCCTGATGACAATTTCTATGGACAAGACAGCTTTAGCTTTGTTGCCTTCAATGGGCAATTCTATTCAGATGAGGCATCGGTAACCATTCAGATAAACTCTGTGAATGATGCTCCTGTAGTTGAGCATATGGTATTGGAAGGGCAGGAGGATACCGATCTTAGTATTACTCTCATTGGAGAAGATGTTGAAGGTGATGAATTAACCTACAGCGTTTCATCCAACCCTGGAAATGGCTCATTCTCACTGATAGATAATATTTTGATATACTCTCCAAATTCTGATTTTTATGGAGAAGAGCAAATCACCTATATAGCAAATGATGGAGACCTTAATTCTCAGGAAGGGTTTATTACAATTATTGTAGCAGCTGTAAATGATCAGCCGGTTGCTCAGGATGTTGAGATTACACTATATGAGGATAATTTATTTAATTTTATGTTTGATGTGCAGGATGT
>CAZHKH010000009.1:0-18068 GCA_964532515.1 uncultured bacterium | reverse complement strand
GATTTTTATTTGCTAAAAAATCTCTATTATTATTTTTTTAAAAAAAAAATGGAGTTATTATTATTATTATTATTATAAAAAATAGAAATCATACGAAAAAATAAAGGCGAGGGGGCGAAGTTTTAAACTTTGATGTGCAGGATGTAGATAATACAAATGATCAAATTTCAATATACATCCAGGATGATATCGAATTTGGAATTTTATCTATCAGTGGAATTGAAGCGACACTATCTCCCAGCAATGATCTGTTCGGAGAATTCTCGCTAAGCTATCAGGCTCTAGATGGAGAGCTGTTCTCTGACCCTGCAACTTTGACCATCCATATTCTTCCAGTGAATGACGCGCCGGTATTAGCTACCATACTAGATCAGAGCACCAATGAGGATGAACCTTTTTACTATCAGTTGAGCGCAAGTGATATTGATGACCAGCAGCTAGATTTTACTGTAGAGCAGCTAGATTATGCGGATGTCAGCATCGATAGTCAGACATTTTTGATTAACCCTGAAAGTAATTTTAATGGAACTCTATTGATAGAGGTATCAGTCAGCGATGGTGAATTTACAGATACCAATAATTTTATACTTAGCGTGATTCCAGTAAACGATCCTCCGGTACTATCAGAGATTGAAGACCAGTCATCTTTAGAGGACCAGGTATTTACAATTGATATAGTAGCCTCTGATGTTGATGGTGATGATCTTAGTATCTGGAATATGGGTACAGAGAATGCGGATTTAAGTTTTACAGGCAATCAATTAACCGTGATTCCCGATCAGGATTGGTTTGGAGATCTTGAAATTTTTATTAGTGTTACAGATGGAGAATACATTGATAGTGATGGATTTATACTGCAGATTCTCCCAGTCAATGATATGCCACAAATTTCGGGTATTAATGATCAATCTATTCAAGAAGATGGCTCCTTCACCTATGATGTAATTGCAACAGATGTAGATGGAGATCCCCTTGCATACAGCGTGAATGATACTCCAAACGCAACTTCCTATATGAGTGATAATGTTCTTTCAGTTATTCCAGACCAGGATTACTATGGAACTATTGAGCTTGCTGTGATTGTATCTGATGGTGAGTTTATAGATTCAACAGACTTTTCGCTCGAAGTGACTCCGGTAAATGACGCACCGACACTAGAGGATATCAGCAACCAGTTTATTATGGAGAATCAGATTTTAGATATTGAGTTTGTTGCCTCTGATGTTGATGGTGATTCTCTAATTTATGATTACTATATATCAAGTGGTTATGCATCCGCAGAGATTAATGGAGATGTATTAAGTATAATTCCAAATCAAAATTGGTATGGTGAAATCACAATGACATTTACGGTCAGTGATGGTGAATACTATGTTCAAGATGATTTCTTTATTGAGGTTATTGAAATAGATGACCCTCCCGTTGCATATGATGTGTCTTCATCAACTTCTGAGGATCAGTCAGTTAACATAGAATTAATTTCATCTGATCCAGATACAGATCCAGAGCTGCTTACATATTTAATAAGCACAGAGCCTCTGCATGGAACTGCAACCATATCAAGTGGGATCCTTGAGTATACTCCGGATCCAGATTACAATGGAGCGGACGAATTATTTTATATTGTTAATGATACCAATGAAGATTCTCAGCCAGCTCAAATTAATGTAGAGATTATTCCAACCAATGATCCACCCACAGCGCAGGATGTTGAATATTCATTGTCATCAAATCCACTAGAGTTTGATTTAAATTCAGCTGTAAATGATATTGATGGTGATGATTTGGAGATTAGTTTTATAACCCAGAATTATGGATCAGAAACAATTAATACTCTGTTTGATGGTGAAATAGAGCATCTAGGGAACAATATTTTCTCTTACACACCTCCAACTGGAATGGTTTATTTTGATTTTATTCTCTACAAGGCTACAGATGGAATTTCAGAGTCAACGGTTCAGACTGTTTCATTTAATCTGCTCGGAAGAGAAATGCCCAGGAATATGGCTCCAATTGCATTTGATCAGGATGTAAGTATTGCAGAGGATCAAGTAGCAGATGTAACATTAATTGGATTTGATGTTTTAAATTCAATTTCTGAGAGTGCTTCATTTGAAGTCACATCGGAACCAACTCATGGTGAGCTATCTTCTACTTTTACGCTTCTTGAAAGCGGATCAAGTAGTCTTGTACAGTGGGCCATTGAATATACTCCAGACCCAAATTATTTTGGAGAAGATACATTTACATATAAAGTAATAAACCCTGATAATAGTATACCCGAATCTGAAGATGGGACAATATATATTACCATTAGTCCTCAAAATGATTCTCCTCAAATTTATTCAACTATTTTTGACCAAACATTAGTTGAAGATGATCCTATCGGGACCCAATTGTCTTTAGACCTCTTTTTCTTTGATATTGATGGTGATGAACTTGAGTACAGCGTTATCTCTACAAGAGATGATATCGCTAGTATTACAATAGAAAATGACAGCCTAATTATATTGCCACTTTTAAATAAGTTTTCAGACCCATTTTCTGCATCAATAACTGCGAGTGATGGCGAGCTTGAAGTTTCCCAGTCATTTTTTGTAGAGGTGCTACCAGACAATGATCCACCTACTGCAAATTCAGGGGATGAAGTTCTTAATGAGGATAATCTGATTGCAATTGTATTAACTGGAGAAGATATAGAATTTGATCCTCTATCTTATATTATCTACCAATATCCAGTCAATGGAGATGTATCATTAGAGGCAAATGTTGCAACCTACCAACCCAATGAAAATTTTAATGGATCAGATAGTTTTGGATTCAAGGCCTATGATGGCGAGTACAACTCAGATTTGGCAATTATTGATTTAACAATAAATCCAGTCAATGATGCCCCTGTTCTTGATGATATTGAAGCTCAGTTTGTGAATGAGGATGATACATTTGAATTTAATATTTTAGGCAGCGATGTTGATGAAGATAATTTACTCTACAGCGTATCAATACAAACTGATGTTCAGAGCTATGATGTTGAAGGAAATACGCTGACCATTAGCCCTATAGAGAACATGAATGGTGAAATTGAAGTTCAGGTAGAGGTATCAGATGGCGAGTTGATTGATTCAGGGACATTTACATTAAATGTTATTGCCCAGCCGGATCCTCCAGAGATGCTTGATATTTCTGATCAGGAAGTTGATGAGGATGAAAACTTTATTACATTTTTAAATGCAACAGATGTAGATGGCGATGAGCTATCTTTTTATGGTTCATCTAATATTGATGGCACGATCATCTCTATTGAAGATAATCTAATGATTGTGGATCCTCCTCAGGACTATTATGGGGATATGATAGTCACCGCAGGTGTAACAGATGGAATTTATAATATAGAAGATAGCTTTACAGTCACGTTTATTCCTCAGCCAGATCCGCCCGTGATTCAACCAATAGCTGACCAGAGTGTATTAGAGGCAATAGAATTAGTAATTGATGTACTAGCAACTGATCCAGATGATGATGATTTGACTTTGAGTGTTGATATATCCGATGCTGTAAATGTGACAATCAATGATCTTCAGGTTATCCTGCAAGGTCAGAATAACATCAGCGGAGATTTTGAGGTAATTATTACAGTAACAGATGGACAATTCAGCGTTCAGGAATCTTTTATATTAACTATTATTAATGTAAATGATCCTCCTACAGCATACTCTCAGAGTGTAGTTCTTAATGAGGATGATTCTTCAGTTATTATATTAGAAGCAGAC
Organism: uncultured bacterium; assembly: GCA_964532515.1. Taxonomy (GTDB): domain Bacteria; phylum Fidelibacterota; class Marinisomatia; order SCGC-AAA003-L08; family D37C17; genus TMED161. Next base: position 14,298 of record CAZHKH010000009.1, on the reverse strand, counting down.
GACCCTGATTTTGATCCGCTTGAATTCTTTGTAGATGAGTATCCACAATCTGGAAATATTATACTTTTAAATGGAGTTGTCACGTACACTCCTTTAAATAATTTTAATGGTCAGGATTCTTTCACATTCTATGCATTTGATGGTGAAGAGAATTCAAATGTATCAACGATATCATTGGATATCTTACCAATTAATGATGGACCTATTATTACTTCAGACCCAATATTAGATGCAACAGAGGATATCCTTTATCTGTACCAAGTCATTGCAGAGGACCCTGAGAATGATGAGCTAACATACGATCTTGATACCTCTCCAGATGGAATGCAGGTAAATGATACGGGTTTGATTACATGGACTCCGATTGAAGGTCAATTAACTTCAGGAGAGATAGTATTGGTTGTCTCTGATGGAGGTGAAGATGGGGTGATTCCATTTACTCAGACTTTCACAATTGCAGTTGAAGCTGTAAATGACAGGCCAGAGATTACTTCAACTCCTCCTGAAACAGTATACGAAGATGAACAGTACGTATATCAGATTGAGGTTAGCGATCCAGATTCAGATGTATTTTATTATAATTTATTAATTGGCCCTGAAGGTTTAACTCTAGATGACACAGGATTAATTACATGGACACCAGAGGAGGGAATCATATCATCTGGAACTATTGCTTTTGTTGTTTGGGATACACCGACTCCAGACCCTACCTTCGATTTACCAGCAGTTCAAGAGTTTATTGTAGAGGTTATTCCAGTAAACGATCCACCTGAGATAGTATCTACTCCATCATCAAATGCCATAGAAGATATTGAGTATCTATATCAGGTTGAGGTTCAGGATATTGATGATGATGTTTTTTATTTCACGTTATTTGAAGGTCCAGAGGGCATGACAATTAATCAGAACACAGGACTGTTGTCATGGACTCCGGAAGAAGGGGTGCTCACATCAGGAAATGTATCTGTGATAGCAAGCGATGGACTTGAAGATGATATGCTGTACGATATTCAAAACTTTGCAATTTCTGTAACTCCAGTTAATGATGCTCCAATTATCATATCAACAGCGCCAACAGAGGCTACACAAGGCGAAGAGTATACATATCAGATATTGGTTGAAGATCCAGATGATACTGAATTTACATATCTTCTATTTAACGCTCCAGATGAAATGAATATTAATTTTGAAACTGGTGTCTTATCCTGGGTTCCTGATAATGGTGGAATATATGGACCAATAACATTAAAAGTTCAGGATGGGGGTGAAGATTTTGCCTCTCCATCTACAGAGGTATTTTATATTAATGTTCAGTATGCCTCTGGACCGACTACACTTGTAATCCCATTACACTCTGAGTATAATTTGATTAGTTATTCAGCTATTCCTGATGATAGTTCTGTAGAAAATGTTTTATCTGACTTGGGTGATAATGTCAGTTCTATTATAACAGAGGGACTTGCCTCTGTTCAACTTTCAGATGGATGGTACGGTAGCTTATTTAATATAGAACCGTCTAAGGGATACTGGCTAAGAGCTCCAGATGATGATGTTATCGGTTCTGATACCATTTATCATACAATCCACGATGCTATCCCGACACCAAGTGATTATGAATATCTGATTCATCCTGATTATAATTTAATATCATATATTGGAATCAATGGAGTCCCCATTGGCGATGCTCTTCCTGATGATTTTGAAGAAAATATAAGTTCAATTATAGGTGAGGGGGTTGCAGCTATTAAGCTTAGTAGCGGATGGCACGGCAACCTAGTTGCATTCCATCGAAATAATGGATATTGGCTTAGAAATAACCTGGAAGAGGATACTCTTTATTTTAGTTGGGAAATCCCAGATGAAGAATTTTTATTTGAAGAGGGAAATATATTAGAAGAAAGGCGTATAGATAAATCAAATAATTTCCCATATCATCAATCATCAAAACAGGCTTTTTACTTTATTGATAAGATAAATTTAGATGAGAGTTCTCTAACAAAGGATGATTGGATAATAGCCTATAATAATAATGTGGTAGTAGGAGCAAGAAAATGGAATGGTCGCTATACAGATATTCCTGCAATGGGCTACGATGGTTACCCATCAACCCTTGGGTACTGTAAAGAAGGTGACATTCCTGATTTTAAAGTGTATATTGATAGAACAGGTGAACTACTAGATCTAATCCCAAGCAATATTGATTCATGGTCTGATTTGTCTGTCAATATTATTAGTCAATTAAATCAAGCTACTCCAATTCCTGATAGCTTTGAATTTTCAAATCCATATCCAAATCCATTTAATCCTAGTACATTAATCAAGTTTGCAATCCCTAATGATTCAGGTGTAAAAATAACAGCCTATGATATTAATGGAAGACATGTTAGCACTATTTTGAATAATAGACTAGATGCAGGATATTATGATATTACATGGAAGCCATCAAGTCTTTCTAGTGGAATTTATTTAATTAATATTAAAACAGATGAAAGTGACCTCACACACAAGGTCATGTTTATTAAATAAATTGAATATTGAAATTGAAAGAAGATTCTTGATAAATGAATCTAATTTCATCCTTCCCAAACTAAAGAAACGAATCAAACAAGCATATCTATTTAGTGATTCCAATCAGGCGCTAAGGGTTCGAATGATAGAAGATGATTACTATCTAACATATAAATATAAAAAATCAGCTATAAATAGATATGAATTTGAATATCAAATATCAAAAGAAGATGGAGATCAATTAATGTCTCTATCTGAAAATTTCATTATTATCAAAGATAGATACTATCAAAAAATTGATAACCACCTCTGGGAGATAGATGTGTTTTATGGTGAGAACAAAGGGCTAATTATAGCAGAAATAGAGCTAGAAGATGAAAATGAGGGTATTAATATTCCAAATTGGGTGGGTATGGAGATATCAAACGATGAAAAATATTTTAATTTCAATTTATCAAAGAAACCATATACAAGCTGGTAGCTAGATATTTAAACTCTGAAAAAAGATATCTAACTTTTTAAAAAAGTTTTTTTCACTGCCATCATTGTTAATTGTATGGCTAGCCTTTTTCTTCTTTTCTGATTCAGACATTTGAAGTGACATTCTATTTTGAATTTGTTCTAAATGTAAATTTTTTCTTTTTAATGCCCTATCGAGCCTGATATTCTTTCGGGTTGATATTAATAGAGTCGAATCAAACATATGCTCAAAATTTGCTTCAAAAATCATAGCAGCATCAACAACAAAAATTTTATTTCCTTTTGCTTTGGCATCTTCCATTGCTTTTTCTACTAGAATAAAAACTTCTGGCCACATCAAACCATTTAGAATATTTTGTTCAATTTTACTTGAGAATGCAACCTCTGCTAATTTTTTTATGCTTAGCTTATTATTCTCAACTATTTTTTGACCAAACGCACCAATGATTCTATTTTGCAATATTTTTGTGTGCTTAAGATGTTTTTTTGCCTCTCGGTCAGCATTAAAGACTTCCGCTCCATTTTTTTTAAAAAAATCTGCAGCAGTTGACTTTCCTGATCCTATGCCTCCGGTTATTCCTAATTTATACATTTGCCTTAATCTAAGTTTAGTATTTCATTAATTGAGTGACTCACATCACCAATATCAGACTCACCATCCACGTGAGATACTATCCCCTTCGTTTTATAGTATTCAATTAAAGGGCTGGTTTCTTGATGGTACACTTTTAGACGCTTTCTTACAGTATCTTCCTTGTCATCTTCTCTTATAATCAAATCTTCTTGGGTCTCATCATCTTTATTTTGAATTTTAGGTGGATTATATTTAACATGATAGACTCTTCCGGATTGGGGGTGTATTCTTCTTCCACCCATTCGCTGTACAATATTGTCATCACTAACTTCAATTACAATAACAGAATCTATTTTTTGCTCTAATTCTAATAGCAATTGTTCAAGTCCTTCAGCCTGGGGAATTGTCCGAGGAAATCCATCTAGAATATATCCATTAACGCAATCATCTTCTATTAAACGCTCCTTCATCATTCCAAGAATTACTTGATCAGGGACTAGGGCTCCAGCATTCATGAATTCTTTTGCTTCCAATCCTAAGGCAGTTTTATTTTTAACATGCTCTCTCAACATATCTCCTGTTGATATTTGAGGGATATGAAGTTTATTTATTAAATATTTTGCCTGCGTTCCTTTGCCACCCCCTGGAGGGCCTAGTAACAATATTTTCATATTTTAATTCCTTAAATAAGTATTCCTGCGATTGAAGCTGTAATCCATGATGCCAGAGCACCTCCAATCATTGCCTTGAAAGCTAATTTTGCTAAATCACTCCTACGTTCTGGTGCAATGCTTCCCAATCCACCAATCTGTATTCCAATAGAACCAAAATTTGCAAATCCACATAGTGCATAACTTGCGATTATTGCAGTTCTTTTAGATATCTGTTCGGTGCTGATATATGTCTTTAAATCATTGTAGGCGATTAATTCTGTCAGAGCAAGTTTCTCACCCATCAAGGTGCCCATTATCTGAGCCTCTGACCATGGGACCCCCATGGTCCATGCTAATGGTTTAAATAAAAGCCCCATTATTTCTTGAAGAGATGTTCCAAATCCTCCAAGTAAAAAATTAATCATTGCAACGACAGACACAAAAGCAATCAGCATGGCCGCAACATTTGCAGCTAATTTTAAACCTTCAGTTGCTCCTCGTCCAAGGGCATCAAGGCTATTTGCATCTGTTTTTTTTACTTCAACCTTCAAATCTCCCATCGTTTCAGATTCATTCGTTTCAGGATAAATAATTTTAGCAATCACTAGCGCTGCTGGAGCAGACATAACTGATGCAGCTAAAAGGTGCCCAGCGATTCCAGGGATGTCACTTAGCCACATAACATAAAGTGCAAGGACGCCTCCCGCGGCAGTTGCAAATCCTCCAGTCATAATGGCCATCAATTCAGATTTTGTCATATTTGAAATAAATGGCCTCACCATCAATGGAGCTTCTGTCTGTCCAACGAAAATATTTGCTGATACAGATAATGTCTCAGATCCACTAGTTCCCATTGTTTTTTGCATTAGTTTTGCAATCCATTTTACGATAAATTGAATTATTCCAAAGTGGTACATCACCGCCATTAACCCAGAAAAGAAAATGATAGTAGGCAACGCTCTAAATGCAAAATTAATTAACCCTACATGGAAGCCTACATCAGGAACAAATGATTTAAATAAAAAATCGCTTCCGGCATCAGAGAAGCTGATTATTTTCGTAATCACCTTATCTAAATAACTAAAAGTGGGTTTACCAATAGGTGATTTTAAGATAAGGATAGCAAATAAAAATTGTATTGTTAGTCCCCACCCTACAAGCCTATAATTTATTTTTGATCTATTGTTAGATAGACAATATGCTATTCCGAGCAATACAAATACACCTAATAAGCCAATCATATTTTCTCCTTAAAGTTTATGGCTGAAAGCACTTCCGGCATCGCGCTTCATATTTATCTGTTTCTCCAACTACAACTAAATCTTTTTCTGATGAGATCCTCTGCGTAAAACTAGCGGGATCACCACACGTTATACATATTGCATTAACCTTAGATACATACTCAGCATCAATCATTAGTTGGTGTATTGGACCAAATGATTTTCCAGTATAGTCCTTGTCAAGACCTGCAATAACCACTCGCTTATTGGCTTTTGCCAATTGATTAGAAATTTCAATCAGTCCATCATCAAAAAATTGAGCCTCATCAATTCCAAAAACGTCTGCCTTGTCTTTATATTTATATATATTTTCAGAAGAGTCGACAATAATAGATTTAATTTTTCGTTTATTGTGAGATACAATATAATCATCACTATACCTATTATCGGTTTTAGGTTTAAATATTGCTACTTTTTGTTTAGCATACTGGGCTCTTACGAGTCTTCTAATAAGCTCTTCTGTTTTTCCGCTGAACATTGGACCACAGACAACTTCTATCCAGCCACAATTTCTATGTCTTTGCATCTACTTTATCCTTAATCATAGGCAAGAGTTTTTTATCAATAATATCTAATGCCATCTTATTTTTTCCTCCATCCATCACTATAATATCTGCATAAGTTTTAGTTGGTTCAACAAATTTTTCATGCATAGGTCTGACCGTTTCAATGTACTGAGAGAATACGGACTCTATTGATCTGTCTCGTTTGTTTATATCCCTTTTTGCACGTCTTAAAATTCGGATATCTGCGGGAGTATCTACAAAAATTTTACAGTCTATTAGCTCTCGTATTTCTGATTTATATAATGAAAAAATTCCTTCAAGAATAATAATTGGCCTTGGCTCCAATTTGGTAGAGTCTTTCATCCTTTTATGTCTTTTATAGTTATAAACAGGGATATTTACATCATTATTATTTAATAAATTTTTAAGATCCTCATGTAGCTCTTTAAAATCAATAGCATCAGGACTATCAAAATTCATTTGGCATCTATCATTATAGCTTAAATGGGATAAATCCTTATAGTAAGAGTCCTGTGATATATATATCAAATCATTGGAATTGCATCTAGAAATCAACTCCTTTGTGAATCTAGTTTTCCCGGACCCTGTACCTCCAGATATACCTATTATAAGTGGATTTTTATTCATTTATATAAAAGGGTTTGGTAATAATTTGAACGTAGTTGTTTCTTTATAGTCTTTATTGGTATTAGAAATTATGATTGGTATGTCACCAGCGTACTCTGCAATAATTTGTCGACATGAGCCGCATGGGGAAGCACCATCCTCTGTTACAACGGCCATTGCTAGAAAATTTGTATATCCTTGTGATAAAGCAGAAAAAATAGCTACTCTCTCTGCGCACAGAGTTGTTGGATAGGCCTTTGACTCTATATTAAAACCGATTATTATTTCATGGTTGTCTGAGAGGAGGGAGGCACCCACAGCATAATTGCTGTATGGACATATCGCCTTTTGCTGCGCTTCTAGCGCACTATTTATTAATTTTATTTGATCAATCATTTAATGTAAAAATTCCCTTTAATCCTTTTCTCATTATCACAGTTGTCTTTTATTGTAACCTCAATTGTATGAGTACCTATCTCTAGAGGTTCTTTTAATTCATAAAAAACTATACCTCTATAGGTATTATATTCAATAATTACTTTTTCGCCATCAAGTAGCACCTCTATACTATTTTCATCTTTTATTCCTGAAAGCTCATCTTTAATTTCATATTGAAGCATATTAAAATCATCATGTCTATATGTGGAACCGACATTTGGAATTTTTTTTGTGACAATAGGGGCTTCATCATCTCTAATAATTGAGTAGATACCTCCAGTCTTAATTTTTGTTTTGATTCGTCCATCATCTTTTTGATTATCACTAAATTTCCATTTTTTATTGTAGCTGTCATACTTGAATATCCCTATGTTTGCATATTTTTTCTCATTTTCATAGAATAATTCAAATTCATCTTTAAATGGGACAGATTGGGGGCCTATTAAAAAGGGGCCATACATAATATCCATTCCATCTATTAAATTTTTATCCATATAGTCTTCAATATATACAAAAGAGTCGTCATGATTACTTTCATCAAAGGATACATACTTTTGTTTCTCGGTTGATTTAAGGGTTATTGATTTATCATTTAAAATAAGTGGAAATCCAGAGATTGATACATTAGAATTTATATTTACTGAAAATTGATGGACCGTAGAATCTAAATAAAACACAGATGCTTTTGTTAAGTCTCTAAGCTCCAGAGGATAAAATATATCAGAGATATATTCTCTGGAAGAAATTTGATAGAGAGGGAATTTATATAATTTTTTATCCAATGTTAAGCCCAGAACTGGCTGTTTTTCAGAGAACCAGCTTTCTTCAAAACCAAAAGATATTCCTCTCTCATTATCAACTAATTTAATTTTACCCTTCAGCATTGTATCCTCAGATTTCATTTTATGATATTGTGTCGGCCCTATGGTTCCATCCTTATAGATAGGTTGCAATGCTAGAGTATTTAAAAGTATTTTAGAATTATTATGTACAAAGTAGTTTGTTGTTGATAGGGTATCTATTTTAAGATCAGCAGATATTATGGTTTCATCTAATTCGTTAACAAGATAGGCGTCTATTGATTTTAATTTTTCATCATTAGATTCGATTACAAGCCCTTTATCTTGATTTTTTACATTAATAATTGTGTTTTTATTTTTAGTTGAGAGTAGGTCAAAATTAATTTCTATTTCATTTCCATTATAGTCAGAAGCTGTAATTTTACATTTGTGGTATGATCTATCATTAAAAGATATTTTTTTTATTGGTAGACTTTTAACGAATGAAGAGGGCTCATAATTATTTTTCTTATATAGGCTGTATACTTTTTTCCTTTCAAAAGAATATTTAGCGTAGTCTCTTTCTGAATAAATTTTGTAGCCTTCATTGAAATTTATATGATTGTATTCAGATTGATAGATAACATTGTCATCTATTTCAAGTTTTATTCTATACAGTCCAAAATTAAATGGCTGATCATTTATTTTATCATAAATCTCTGCAGAAATTCCAATTTCCCCTGAAACTGATATTATTCCATTAATTACATACTTTGTATCTGATATTTTTTCTAGATCAAATTCTGTTATTTTTGGTAGGCCATTAATGTAGCTTTCCTTATTTAGATTAGTTATTATTAATTTTTTTGGAGTAGGGGGGATATTGTCTTTAATGGTATAATTAGTAAGCAGAGGATTGAATGGCTCGCCTTTTTTGTTTCTTATCTCAAAATGAATATGTGGTCCAGATAGGCTTCCAGAATCACCAGTGTAGCCTATAACCTCTCCTCTTTTAATTGGATACTGATCTGGAGAGAAGGTATGGTTGAAAGAAAAGCAATCACATTGTTTTTGAAGTTGCTCTTTAATTAACTCCAATTTTTCATTAAACCGATCAAGATGCGCGTACACAGAGGTATTCCCATCCTTCATTTTAATATAAACTACTTTACCATACCCTGAGGTGCTTACTGCTATTCTGGATATGTATCCATCCTGTATGGCGTATATATCAAGGCCATTAATTCCATAGGTCCTTATATCAATTCCAGTATGATATCTAAAGGGACGGATATCTCCAAAAACTCCCGTAATAGTTTTGCTTGCGTTTGTTGGCCAAAGGTAGTCCTCCGCTCCAACACTTATTGAAAACAGGAAATAAGGTAATAATATATACTTGTAGATGCTCACTTATTTTAAAACATGTAAAATAGGTATTCTTTAACTAACTTTTGGTTAAACATTATAGTGAATTATAGTGAATTTATGAATTTAAAACTACTCAAACTAAACCTTAAAATAGCTTGGTTGAAATTAGTAGGGAAGCTAGAAAAAATTAGTGATAGTAGCAACTTTTCCTCTATTCGTTCAGACTCTCCTCAAATTTTAATTGTTCTTCCCATTGAACAAGACCTAGTTTCCAAATCAATGCGATGCATATCTAGCATTGTTGATTCATATAAAAATAAAAATGCAGAGTTCTCATTTATTGTCAACAATAGAATCGAGTATAAACTAAATTTTTATAATATTAAAACATTTCTTCTCAATATATCTAAAAGAGGAAAAATCAGTAACTCTAAAAAAATATTAGATGAGATATACTTTAAAAAGTATGATATTATTATTGATTTGAATATTAATTTTTCATTTGAGATATCTATGCTAATTAATCAATTAAGATCAAAGCATAAGGTTGGTTTTGTATCAAATTATTCAGATTTATTTTATAATATACAGCTTCAAGCAAATAAAGAAGATATTTCATACAATTCTGTTGAGTATCTACTAGGAAAAATATGATATATACAATTTTTGAACATAAACCAGAGAACTTTTACCCCTTCTCTCTAAATCATGCGGTATTTGAGATTAGATCAGGCGCATTTAGTCATCTGGATCGAATTCAAAGCTCTATGGATGATAAAGATAAACTTATTCTCATCGTTAGAGATAGTATAAAAGATATAGTATCTGAACGATATCCTGATTTAATAGTGAATCCAGATATTATTCCCCCATCAAAAATAATTTACTCTAATAGCGATGATGTATGTCCAAATGACCCAGAAGAGATAAAAGAAGAGATGAGTTTAGCTGATTTCAAGAATAAGGATTGGCAAGATATTCAAGAATATTATTTGTGGAATTATGCAGGAGATCCAATGCTTGATTATGATAAACAAAAATTTGATATGAGAATCGAAGGGGAACTGCACTCTTCTTGTATCGTAATCAATAAAGCTAATATCCATATTTCAAGCTCAGCAAAAGTCTCAGCGGGCGCTATTCTAGATGCATCAGATGGTCCGATTATTATTGATGACCATGCATTTATTGATATAGGTGCTTTAATAAAGGGGAATACATATATTGGGAAAAATAGCATTATAAACCCTGGGACAAAACTTAGAGGAGAGGTATCTATAGGCCCACACTGTAAGATTGGTGGCGAAGTAGAATGCTCAACTTTTCATGGATATAGCAATAAACAGCATGATGGCTACATTGGTCATTCATATATTGGAGAATGGGTTAATTTAGGGGCGAATACAAATAATAGCGATCTTAAAAATAACTATAGTAGCGTAAAATTTAAAATTGGTGATAATAATATCGATACCGGTGAAATGTTTGTAGGATGCATGGTAGGGGACTATACAAAAACAGGGATATCAACAATGCTCAATACCGGAACATATATGGGGTTAGGAGCGAATGTCTTTGGTGGAGAATTTCAAGATAAATTTATTCCTTCTTTTTCTTGGGGGAGAAATGATATAACTGACATTGATAAATTTTTATCAACACTTAAAATAGTTAAAGAAAGAAGAGGACAATTAGTTTCTAAAAGTGAAAGTAGCTTAATAAGAGATTTACATAATTCTAATAAATCAAAAAAGTTTTAAAATTTAATTGACCATTAGCTTTAACTAGACTATATTTTTATCCAACACAGCGGAGAAATAATGGAATTTGAGGAAATAATATGTCCAAATTGTGGCTCGACCCTTTCTCAGAAAGAGCTTTCTGAGGTTTTAAGGTGTCGCATATGCAAAGCTAATTTTCATCAACAAAAATATGTAGGCTTTTTAGAGTATCTAATGATGAATGGTTACGTCCAGGAGCTTGATTTCTTTGATAAAACTGTTTATGGAGATGAGATTAACCATACATCTGAAACAGAAGAAGAGTTAAGAGATGAAACAAATCCAAATGAATATGAAGAGAATAGGAATAAAATCAAATATATGGAGAGAACAGAGGATTTAAAGGAAGTTACAACGGATGAGGAAGAATTTAGAAAGTGGGATGGCATTGATGAGGATTGGCAAGAATTCAATAGAAAAAACAATGAAAAGGATAGCAAATGAGTATTGAAAAACCAAAAAACAAGCCCCAGCAGATAAAGATTGAGTTTAATGAAGAATCAACGAACATTGAATACAGTAATTTTGTTGTAGTCACACACTCAGCCGCTGAATTTGTGTTAGACTATATCAGAGTTTTACCTGGAATGGCAAAAGCAAAAGTTAAATCAAGAATCATTATGTCTCCTATGCACGTTAAAACATTAATGTTTGCCCTGCAAGATAACATTAAAAAATTTGAAGATAAGTTTGGAGAGATTAAAGTTTTAAAGAAAGAAGGAACAAATCAGCCGCAGTTTAAACTTCCAGATGATATGCTACCCAATTAGAATAAAGTTGTTACCCTAAAAATTACCTGCCTACCCATCTTAGCTCCACCAATCAATTCTCGGTGTCTATCATCAAGTAGATTCATTGCTGTAATTCCAAACTTAAGATTATCTGATATTTTATAATTATAGTGAACATCAAGGATATTGTACGGGCCAATAGTGCCTGCCCACGTGCCATCTGCCCAATCAAATTTATCTACATATCTAAGTTTAAATAGAAATGTGCCTAGTTTTTTAGAATCATAGCTTGCTGCAAGATTAAACTTAAATTTTGGAGAATTAATAGGGTCAAATCTTTTTGTTAATTCATTGTAGTAGTCAGTAGAATTAAAGAATGTAAAATTAATATCGGCCGTAAATCTTTCAGAGAAGAAATGCGTGTAGCCTACATCTAGTCCTGAGTGGTAGACTTCACCATAGTTAAGAGAGCTAAGTGTGATGATTGGTAGCTTATCAGGAAATCCAAGTTTTCCTGTCTCCTCATCAATTATCTCACCTTCGTAGTATCCTCCAATTAGGGTAGAATACTCATCAATTCCTACATCGACCCATCTTCCATTAATATTATCAAATGCGCCTAAGTACGATAGAGGACTATTTTCAACTTCACCACCTATAACATTATCCCATATTTCATCTGGTTGGATAATTGTATATATAAAACCTCCATTTGGAAGGTCGCAGTCATTTCCGTTTTCATCACACAATATATCTACATATCCCCATTCCCCAGGATCTTCAAAGTTTCCATCTCCATCTTTATCATCATCCCATCCAAACAGTACAGACCAATCCTGTGGGGCGGAATTACCAATTATATCTTCCAGATGATCATAATCTAGATAGTATGTTCCGTTAGCTTGGTTGAGTCCACATGGATAGGTAAGGCCATTTGTACATTGAATATCATCTTGACTGATATAATATCCATCCATGCCAACTCGCTCCATATAATCAAAACCAGACCAATCCATGTCGTTATCCATTCCATCCCATGCAGTTCCGTAGGGTGCGTATGTACCATCAAGACTTGATGAGATAAGACCAATGACCTCATCGGTATATCGATCCTTTACAAGTGGAGTAATAAAGGTGGCAGGACTAAAGAAGTCATTGAACCTTGTAAAGTAGATCTCAGCGGATAGCTGTCCATTTATTTGAGGGATAAAACTACTAAAACCTAGCTCAAGAGTCCTCATGCTTTCTGATTTAAGTGGGTCTACATCCGAAAGATTCACAGACTCAAGTGGAGTGTAATTAACTCCATCATCATAGGCAGAAGGTATAAAGATAATATGATTTAATGTGTCAAGTGGGATATAGTCTCCTGGATAGTCACCATCTCCAGTATTAAAAAATAGTGGAGCCCCCTGAACTCTATCTATATATGGGTCGCATGGGTTATTAGGATCAAAGACACAGTCATTAAGGCCACTTGAACCGAGCTTGATTGCATCTCCCCATGAACCATCATTATTAATTTCATAGAAGAAAGGGTCATTCAGATTAACAGAGAACCCCCATTCACCAAAATCATTATTACCAGAATTATCTGCCCTTGCGTATGGGGTCCCATCTCTATTCCCTCTAAGAATCATTGTAAAATTTTCTCCCCATCTTCCAAAAATTAGGTTTGTAAATAAAGATGTAATAGTTGGAGTGTTGTACGCTTTTCCATAGCCAAGTCTAAATGTTGTAAATTCATTCACAACACCCTCCATCATCGGATTATATGTAAGACCAACTTTAGGACCAAACAAGATACCCTCTTCTTTTAATTGATCATGATAATCAAATCTTGCAGATCCAATGAACTCCCATTTCCCACTCAAAAGTCCTAAATATTTTGTAACTTGTGTTTTAGACTGGAAATAGAATCCAAGCTCATTTGATAGAATATTAGTTGTAAACTCATCATCTTCATCTATTCCATATGCCTTTTCATCTTCATCGCCGTAAGATAAACCATCCCCATCGTGATCAATTAAATCCCATACATATGACTCACTATCTTCATCATCATCAAATCCATTTGGGCCATCATTCAAAACACTTCCATTTGTAAATGGTAGTGTTCTCATATAATCAAGTCCCCATATTATCTCTGTAGAGTATTTTGGTATTGTAAATGCATTTTGTATTTGTACCCCATAATTTTTGGATTCGTCTAAAATCAGATCTCCACGATTATAGCCTCTTGTTTGCCCCGCATCATTTGTATTTAGATATCCTTGCATAAACCAATTTTTATATCGTCCTCTTAGCTGATAGTAATTTGTTTTCCATCCATCTGCTAGATATCGTCCCACGCCCGTAACCTGCTGAGTTTTTGTGTATGCATACCCAGTCTGGAATGATAGATTTAAGTCTTGACTAGGATCATAGTCAAGACGAAACTCAAGCTTATTATTTACTACCTCAAAGTCAGGATAATCATTTACTCCATCTCCGTTAGTATCATACACCTTATCAAGATTAGGGTGCCAATCTCCTTGTGTATAGTATCCATTTCCATCTTTATCAGTAAATGG